>CAMCXA010000035.1 GCA_945883115.1 Alsobacter soli | reverse complement strand
CGATCTCGGCGGCGGTCTCGGCGTGCCCTATCGCGACGATAACGAACCCCCGCCCCATCCCGATGCCTATGCCGCCATCATCAAGAACCGCACCCGCCATCTCGACGCCAAACTCGTTCTGGAGCCGGGCCGCCTGCTCGTCGCAAATGCCGGAATTCTCGTAACCGAGGTCATCTATGTGAAGGAAGGCGAGGGCAAAACCTTCGTCATCGTCGATGCCGCGATGAATGATCTCATCCGCCCCACGCTCTACGAGGCCTATCACGCCGTCTGGCCGGTCCGCGAACCGGGCCCCGCCACCCCGCGCATCATCGCCGATATTGTCGGTCCGGTCTGCGAATCTGGCGATTACCTCGCCTTGAACCGCGATCTACCGGTCCTGCGCACAGGCGATCTCGTCGCCATCATGTCGGCGGGCGCCTATGGCGCGGTTCAGGCAGGCACCTACAACACCCGCCCTCTCGTGCCCGAAGTCCTCGTCCGCAACAACACCCACGCCATCATCCGCCCCCGCCCCACCTATGAAGAGATGATCGCCCTCGACCATGTGCCCGCTTGGCTTTGAGTAAGTGCCCTGCCTCAATCCTGTCCATATGATCGGGTTATAGGTTCCGTTCGTAGACACACCGTGAAAGCCTTTTGACCATCTCCGGTTAACCGGTATTCTCCGTAAATCGGCAAGGATGCGAAAACGGGCGGGATCGTATAGGTTGGGACTATCCACGGTTGCGGTCAGGCAACGTTGCTATTGGGTGACGTACCTGTTCAGGAAAGGCAAGATGTCGGGATCCGGAGAAGCCAAGCCCCCAGCAGAGATCGACGCCACCTTGACGGCAGAGGCACATCTGTCCGGCCTTGTCCGGCGTGCCCGTCTGGCGCTCGCCGTCGAGAAATACTGGCCATGGCTCGTTGCGGCCGCAAGCCTTGCCGCGCTCTTCCTCATTCTCGCCTTGTCCGGTCTCTGGATCGCGGCGCCCGTGTGGCTTCGCGGTATAGGCGTCGGCCTTTTCAGCTTCCTCATCCTCTCGAGCCTCCTCGTCGGGCTTCAATTCGTACGGGTCACCCGCGCCGAGGCCCTCAAGCGGATCGATGCGCAATCAGGGCTGGCCCACCAGCCCGCCACAACCTATGCCGACCATCTGGCGAACGCCGCCGACACACCTGCCACACACGCACTCTGGCAAGCCCACCAACAACGGATCAGCCGCGTGATCGCCACGCTCAAAGTGCATCCGCCCCGCCCCGACCTCGCCACGCGTGATCCCTATGCGCTCCGCTTCGCCATTTTGCTGGCGTTCTGCGCCGCGTTTCTGGTTGCCGGTCCGGAGCGGGCAGGGCGCGTTCTTGCCGCCTTCGACTGGAGCACCCCGCGCGAAGCCCCGAAGCCGATGCGGCTCGATGGCTGGATCAACCCGCCCGCCTATACCGGCCTTCCCCCCGTCATGATCGATTTTACTCACGTCGAACCGCGCACCTTGCGCGTGCCGGTCGGCTCCGCTTTGTTCCTGCGCGCGTCGGAGGCCGGGATCATGGAGCCCGTCGTGTCGGGCAGTATCACGCCCACACCAGTCGAGGCCGCAACCGAGGGGCAGACATGGCAATGGCAGATCACAGGTGACAGTACCCTCGCCCTCCGCCACGGGACGGACGCCCTCGCCTCCCTGTCCTTCACGATCATTCCCGACCTGCCCCCTCAGATCACCTTCGACAAGGCTGAGCCCTCAGCCTCCGGCCCGGGCACGGTCCTGTCCTATTCCGTGTCGGATGATTACGGCGTCGCGTCCGGCGAGGTCCGCCTCGCCAACCCAACCATTAACGGCACGTCACTCCTCGGCAAGCGTCCGCCCCTCGTTCCGCCGCCCGAAATTCCGCTGACCCTTCCCGCCGATCCGCGGTCCGGTGAAGCCAAAACCACAATCGATCTTTCCGACTCCCCATGGGGTGGAACAACACTGGACCTGACCCTTGGAATTCGTGATAACGCTGCATTGGAATCATTGAGTAATTTTCGCAAGATTACCGTCCAACAAAGGCCTTTTACCAGTCTGTTGGCGCGGGCTATTGTCGAGCAACGCCGCCTGCTTTTGCTCAATCCCGATAAAATTTCCCATGTAATAGAAGCACTTAACGCCTTCCTGATTGCGCCGGACTGGTTTACCCCCGAACCCTTCGCCTATCTCGGCCTGAGGTCCCTCGTTCAACGCGCCAGCGCCGCAAAATCTGACGCGGATCTCGTACAAGTCGCTGAAAACATGTGGGAATTTGCCCTCAGTCTCGAAGAGTTCACCACCGGCGACGCCGAGAAGGCCCTGAAGGCCGCCCGGGACGCCCTCAGCAAGGCCCTCGACAGAGGTGCCGACGACGCTGAAATCAAGGCCTTGACGCAGAAATTGCGTGAAGCAATGAACAAGTATATCAAAGAGTTAGCGGAGAACATGGCCAAGAATCGGAACGATGAAAATCGTGCCGGACAGCCCCAAAAACCGGGTCAAACCATCCGTCAGGAAGACCTCAACGCGATGCTCGACCGCCTCGAAACCATGGCTCGCCGTGGCGGTCAGGACGAAGCCCGCCAAGCCCTTGCGGAACTTGGCAAATTGCTCGATGCGCTCAAGTCCGCCCGCGCCGCCCCAAGTGACCCCTCAGCGGGCGAGATCGACAAGTCCCTCGATGCACTCGACCGTCTTACCCGCGAACAGCAACAGCTAAGAAATGAGACATTTCAAGGGTTTAACGGCGAAGAAGCACCACCCGACAGCCGCTCCCTGAACGACCGCCAGCGCCAATTACGCGAGCAATTGGACGCTCTCCAGAAGCAACTTGGCGACCTAGGAATGCCCTCCGAGCCCGGCTTCGACGCCGCAGAAGAGGCCATGAAACAGGCGGAAGGCGCTCTGGGTGAAGGCGACGGCGAAGCCGCCGTCGACGGACAGGGCCAAGCCTTGGAAAATCTGCGAAAAGGTAGCCAAAACCTCGCAAAACAGCTGGGAAATGGCCCCGGAAACCGCATTGGACGCGGAGAATCGCCCGGTCGAGGTGATGAGGACTCTGCTGAGCGTAACGATTCCGACACTCCCTCAACGGACCCTCTGGGCCGTTCCACCTCGAAAAATGCCTCGGAAAACGCCAAAATGCGCTCCGGCGGCCGCGAAAGCTCGATCGAACAGCGAGCCCGGGAGGTGCAGGAAGAAGTACGTCGCCGCCTTGGTGAACCGCAACGACCAGCCGACGAACGCAACTATCTTGAGCGTCTGATCGGCCCACGCTAAGTATTTCAACGCTAAATCAATAGGTTACTTCCAATATAGACATAACTGTCGGGCTCGGATACGTAAGAGCCATGTTGAGACCTATGTATGATTGGATGATTGCGCTCTCGAAGCGTCGGAGCGCGCCATGGGTTCTGGCCGCTGTTGCTTTTGCCGAAAGTTCCTTCTTTCCACTCCCGCCAGATATCATGCTGATGCCGATGTCACTCGCAAACCCGCGCCTCGCGTTGCGTTATGCCCTGATCTGCACGGTTGCGTCCGTTCTTGGAGGGATTGTCGGCTATGCAATTGGCCATTTGCTGTTCGAAACAATCGGCATGTGGATCCTCGATCTCTACGGTCTTTCGGCAAAAATCGCTGATGTCAAAGCGGGTTATGACAAATATGGCGCGTTTCTCATCATCGCCAAAGGGTTCACGCCAATTCCCTTTAAGTTGGTGACAATCGTATCTGGTGCTTTGGAATATAACTTTGCACTTTTTGTTGTACTGTCTGTATTAACCCGCGGAGCACGGTTCTTTGTACTGGCTGTTCTCTTCAATCGCTTCGGTGAACCAATGCAACGCTTTATTGAAAAACGTCTCGGACTCGTCACCTTAGTTTTACTCGGAATAATCGTTCTTGGGTTCTATTTGACAGGAAAACTTGTGTGAAACAGGTGGCTAAAAAGAAAGTCGCTTTCAAGCTAAAGCCTTACATGATGGCGGTTCTTGTTCTCATGATGGCTATTGGGGCCATAGTGGGTGCTTGGTACATCGAGATTTTTCTGGAAATCAAACCCTGTAAACTATGTCAGGAACAGCGTTATTCTTATTATGTCGGTATTCCTCTCATCATTTTTTCACTCTGGCCGCTCGTAAAATATCCTGAAAAGTGGGTCGGCCACATTTTACTGGTTCTCGTTGCCTTGATTTTTTTAACTGGCGGCGTGCTCGCAGCCTACCATTCGGGCGTCGAATGGGGCTTCTGGCCGGGTCCGACAGATTGCACGGGCAGTATCGAGCAACCTGCCGCCCTTGCCGATTTCCTCAAACAACTCGAAACCGTCAAAATTGTCCGTTGTGACGAAGTTGCCATGCGAATTTTCGGACAATCCCTCGCCGTCTGGAATGCCGCCATCAGCGCCGCAATCGTGGTCATTTCCGGATACGGCGTCTGGCTCAAACGCTCTGTTTGAGCCCTTCACGGCTCGAGTTCGGTATCCCAGTACAGATAATCCAGCCAGCTATCATGTAGATAATTCGGCGGAAAGAGCCGCCCGTTCCTGTGCAAATCCTGCACGTTGGGCGCATATGGCTTTTGCCGCGGGAACATATTCACCTGACGAGGCAATTTGTCGCCCTTTGTCAAATTACAGGGCGAACACGCAGCGACTACATTTTCCCATGTCGTTTGCCCACCTTTTGATCGCGGCACGACATGGTCAAACGTCAATTCATCCCGCTCGCCGCAATATTGACAGGCAAATCTATCCCGCAAAAACACATTAAACCGGGTAAACGCCGGAAATCGTGAGGGTTGAATGTAGGACTTCAAACATACAACTGACGGCAAGCGGATTTCAGAACTCGGACTGCGGATTGTCTTGTCATAAAACGAAACAATATTCACACGATCCAGAAACACAGCCTTGATCGTATCCTGCCAGTTCCATAGCGACAAAGGATAGTAGCTCAACGGCCGGTAATCGGCGTTGAGGACAAGCGCCGGACAAGCCTCCGGCGACACGGGCGGATTGACGTGGATCGTCACCTTGCCTGCTCCCATGAAACTGACAAAACGAATCTGTCAGAGAATCATAGTCTACAATTGGTATGACGAACTTGTGAAGCCCTTAGAAAACGTATGTTGATTGGCTGCCACCAGACGAGTTTATCGCCGTTAACGCGTTGGAACCGGCACTTCGCCCCGGTAATCATAGAATCCGCGATTTGCTTTGCGTCCCAACCAACCCGCTTCAACATATTTTACGAGAAGCGGACACGGCCGATACTTCGAGTCGGCAAGCCCTTCATGCAACACCTGCATGATCGAGAGGCACGTATCAAGACCGATAAAATCCGCCAATTGCAGCGGTCCCATCGGGTGATTTGCACCAAGGCGCATCGCTGTATCAATCGCTTCAACAGACCCAACGCCCTCATAAAGCGTGTAAATCGCCTCATTGATCATTGGCAGAAGAATGCGATTTACAATAAATGCCGGAAAATCTTCTGCTACCGTCACTGTCTTGCCAAGAACGCCAATAAAGGCCTTTGCTGCCTCGAAGGTCGGATCTTCCGTCGCAATCCCGCGGATCAACTCGACAAGCTGCATTTTCGGCACGGGATTCATGAAATGAATCCCGATAAAGCGATCAGGCCGGTCTGTATTGGCCGCAAGGCGCGTGATCGAGATCGACGACGTATTTGTCGCAACCATCGTATGGTGCGACAGTGCGGGGCAAAGTGCAGCAAATATCTTCCGCTTTACCTCTTCGCTTTCAGTTGCTGCTTCGATAACGAGATCAAAGTCTGCAAATGCCGCATAGTCTGCCGCAGGCGCAATCCGTCCCAAAATGGCCTGACGCTCTGCCTCGGATAGGCTACCTTTTGCAACCTGTTTGGCGAGATTACCGTTTATCGTCGCAAGTCCAGCCGATATCCGGTCACCACTCACATCATTGAGCGCAACCGAAAAGCCGGATGACGCGCAAACCTGGGCAATCCCGCTGCCCATCTGGCCTGCGCCAATAATACCGACTTTCTTGATCACACCAGTCATGACCCTGATCCTATTCGGGTTTCACCAAAGCGAAAATTACTCAGCGAAACGAACTCCAACACGATCAACCTGCCTTGGCAAGTTCCTTCTCGAGCTCTGGCAACGCTGTAAACAGATCGGCAACAAGGCCATAATCAGCCACCTGAAAAATTGGTGCCTCATCATCCTTGTTGATCGCGACAATCACCTTGGAATCTTTCATCCCGGCGAGGTGCTGGATCGCACCTGAAATGCCGACAGCAATATAAAGGTCAGGCGCTACCACTTTGCCCGTCTGCCCGACCTGCCAGTCATTCGGCGCGTATCCGGCGTCAACAGCGGCGCGGGAGGCACCCATCGCAGCGTTAAGTCGGTTTGCAACTGGCTCGATATAGGTCTTGAAGTTTTCAGCGTTTGCCATTGCCCGCCCGCCGGAAACAATGATTTTGGCTGAAGTCAGTTCCGGGCGATCAAGCTTTGCAAGGCTCTCGCCCTTGAATGACGACAGACCCGGGTTTGCTGCAGCAGAAGCAGCCTCGACCGGCGCGTTACCGCCCTCTTCCGCCGAAGCAAAAGATGCCGTCCGGACTGTCATAATCTTGATCTTATCCGTCGACTGCACGGTTTGCAGTGCATTTCCTGCATAGATCGGACGTTCAAACGTATCCGCCGAAATGACGCGGATGACATCCGACACCTGCATCACATCCAGCAAAGCAGCAGCACGCGGCATGATATTCTTGCCCGAACTCGTCGAAGCCGACACAATCGCGGAATAGCCCGAGGCCAGCGAAACAATGAGCGCAGCAACAGGTTCTGCAAGTTGATTGGCATAATTGGCGTCATCGGCAAGCAGAACCTTGGCAACGCCCTTAAGTTTTGCAGCCGCATCAGCGGCGGCGCGAGCATTGTGTCCGGCAACCAACACATGAACCGGATGACCAAGTGCAAGTGCAGCAGTCAGCGCTTTGGCCGTGGTATCCTTGAGAGAAGCCGAATCATGATCGGCGAGAAGAAGCGTAGCCATCAGAATACTCCTGCTTCGGTTTTAAGCTTTGAAACCAGTTCAGCAACCGAGCCTACCTTGACGCCCGCTTTGCGGCCGGCAGGCTCGATCGTGGTCACAACCTTGAGACGCGGCGCGACATCGACGCCATAATCCTCAGGCGTCTTCTCATCAATCGGCTTCTTCTTGGCCTTCATGATATTCGGCAATGACGCGTAGCGCGGTTCGTTCAGGCGTAGATCAGTTGTCACAATCGCAGGCAGTTTGAGCGTTACCGTTTGCAATCCGCCATCAACTTCACGGGTTACATCGGCGCTTCCTGCACCAATCTCGATCTTCGAGGCGAATGTGCCCTGCGACCAGCCAAGCAAAGCTGCCAGCATCTGGCCTGTAGCGTTGGAATCATCGTCAATCGCCTGCTTGCCGAGGATAACAAGTCCCGGCCCTTCGGCCTCGACAACACCTTTGAGGATCTTGGCGACCGCAAGCGGCTCGACAAGAGTATCGCATTTGACAAGGATGCCGCGATCCGCGCCCATTGCCAGACCGGTGCGCAGCGTTTCCGCTGCAGCCGCCGGGCCAATCGACACAACAATCACCTCATCGGCCTTGCCTGCCTCCTTGAGGCGCAACGCTTCTTCGACACCGATTTCGTCGAACGGATTCATCGACATTTTGACGTTAGCGAGATCCACGCCCGAACCATCCGCCTTCACACGGATCTTCACGTTGTAGTCAACGACACGTTTAACCGGCACCAAAATCTTCATTATGTTCACCTTAACCTGCCCGAGATCATTCAGGCCGCCTTAACGATATTCTGCCGCCCAACACCCACAAAGAAGCCTTTGAACCAGAACGAAACCGCGGCAGACCCTAAACAACTACTTTTTGTATTGTCAATTATACGGGAGCCTAGTGTCGGACAAAGTCCGACACTGCTTGTCGTGATTAGGACATGCTTAACGGGTTAATCCTGGCACCCACAACACATCGCCTTCACCCTTGCGGTTCACGAAACGCGATGCAACGAAGAGAAAATCAGAAACTCTATTGGCATATTGCAATGCCGCATCACTGACCGGTTCGTCGGGTTCGCTCGCGAGTTCAACCATGAGCCGCTCGGCACGTCTAATCACCGTTCTGGCTAAATGCAAAGCCGCAGCAGCGGGCGTGCCGCCCGGAAGCACAAAAGACCTAAGAGGCTTAAGTTCAGAATTTAGTTGATCAATTTCCGCCTCAATCCGCTCGACCTGCGATGCAAGGATCCGCAAAGGCTCCCATTCACGCTTTTCACCATTATCGGGTGTGCAGAGATCGGCACCAAGATCAAAAAGATCATTCTGAATGCGCGCCAGCATCGCATCCACAATCGGCTCATCCGTGATCGTGTGCAACCGGGCCAGACCAATCGCAGCGTTGGCTTCGTCAACAGTCCCGTAGGCTGAGACGCGCAGGTCAAATTTTGGACGGCGCGCGCCATTGCCAAGGGATGTCGTGCCGTCGTCGCCGGTACGTGTGTAAATACGGTTGAGAACGACCATCGTTGATAACTTCCAGAATTTTAAATGGATTGGATCGCCTAAGCGCCAATTACTCAAAACAAAACGAAATCAGAAACTATACCCGATCCGCACTCCGGCATTGGTCAGCCCGGAATTATTATCACATAGATCGGCATTAGACATGTGCTCGCCTGTCAGCATGATGCTGACCGACGGCGTAATCCTGTAACCAATATTCATGCCTTCGCGGAAAGACAGGGTGCACCCCATTCCAATTCTGCCTTCAATGTCAGACCCCGCACCCGGGCTATTATTAACCGCGCCCCCAAATTCCAATTCAATAAAAATCGGGTCCGACACATTGTATGTCCACGTGAACCCGGCGTAAGCAGCACTTGTTTTCGTGCTCGCACTGATACCAACATGAGGTCGGGGCGACAAAAAGCTATCGAGAGATGCGCCAAGAGATACTTTTTGAAAAAGCGCCGCACCTGAAAGACTGATCATCCCCTCTTCCCGGCCCCCAATGCCATGGGTGTCAGCACCAAAACGAATTTCCGAAATGATCGGCTGTTCAGGACTCTTTTTGTCTGCGGCAGAAGTATCTTGGGCAGGAGAGAAAAAAGTTATAACAGAAACTAATCCTAAAATAGCCAAAGAATTTGTCAGCTTAATCGACATTGCCCAACCTTTTCCAACAAACAGAAACAAATAGAATGATTTCAATATCAGTTATGCAGATTTTTTCTGATTTTGGCTAGGCGCTTTTGAACCAGATCACACCCATAACAATAATGATCGCTGCAAATTGCAAAAAAACGCGCCAGCGCATTAATGTCTGTGAGCGGTTTGGATTGCCACCCCGCATCATATTCAGCAGCCCCAGCACCAGAACAACGGCCACTGCAGCGACCGCAACCGGCGCCAGATAATCCACAAAATCATTCATTTTTCGTCCCCGACGCCGTCGAACGTCTATTCTTTAGAGCGCGCAAGAATTTCCATACTGCTTGCCTTCACGAACATCATAAAGCTCTTTCCTATTTCGGGCGATAGGGCAATTTGTTCCACCACGCCTGAAAAACGGACAACATATCCGTTGAAGAGAGGTTCTGTCAGCGTGTTCTCGGGTAATGTGATCGTAAAGACGCTCCCGCGCAGCCCGTCAGTATTGATGCACTCGAAACTCGCACCCTTCTCGACCTTTGTGAGAACAATCTCCTTTCCTTCAAGGACCCAAGGCTTGCATATCCAATTTGCCACGAGATGGTCGACATATTTGGCGTGCATCGTCTGTGTGAGCACATCGAGTTCACGCTGCGCTGCCAAAGCCGCCTCACCCTCCTTGCTACTGACATCAAGCCATAGCCCGTAAAACTGTTCATCCAGCTTTTTCTGGTCGTCGGGTTTGGAGAGGGACTGATCAGAACATGCCGCCAATCCCAAAGCGCCGCTCAATCCGAAAGGTGCAAGACATCGGAAGAATAATCGCAGCGAAAAAAGGTTGGAAAAGTTCATATATTTGAATCCAAAAAGCACGTGCAATCACCAAGTGCCCACGATTGGGCAGAACGGAACTACATTTTTCAGCAAGAACTAAGCCAGAAATAGACTCCCTCAAATCGCGTCCGGTCCATCATTTCAAGGCCTGTGACATCCGGATCAACATGGCGCCGTCCGCAAGATAAACGCCATATCACAGGCACAATGTATATCGGCCATCAACCCGACATAATCCGCGCTGAAATTACGCCATAGGCCGATTATGCGATTTTTCCCGAGCGACGTGCAAACTGTTGGTTCTCATCACGTCTTACTAAGGCTAAAGAGCAAGATGCAATTATCGTCGTGAGCAAACCATGGATTTTCTTTCTCTTATTTCGCAAAATATTCTATCGCCCGCTATTCTGTTTTTCGCTCTTGGGCTGATTGCAGGCTTGCTGAAATCAGACCTTGAAGTACCGGATAGTATTTCACGCTATCTTTCACTCTATCTGATGATGGCCATCGGCTTTAAGGGCGGCGTAGCGATCGCCAATACCGCATCGTTTAATGGCGAAATACTTTTAGCAATCGGTGCCGGGCTGATATTTGGCTTCTTGCAACCCTTTTTGGGTTACGGACTGCTCAAGCTAACGACGAGGATCGACAATCCCACCGCAGCCGCCGTTGCCGCGCATTATGGTTCAATCAGCATTGTCACTTTTGCGACCGCAGCCGCATTTCTGAGCACAAATGATACCGTTTACGCCGGATATATTGTCGCAATCGTCGCCCTTATGGAAGCACCCGCCATTCTATCCGGACTTTTTATCGCCCATCGCACGGCGCCTGAAACAAGCTCGCACACACAGGAAGAGCAAAAGCTGACCCGCGAGATTTTCACCAATGGTGCGATTTTGTTGATGTCAGGTGCTTTCTTGATCGGCTGGATTACAGGTCCGGCAGGCATGCAAAAAATCGAAGGTTTCATCGATACGCCGTTTCAGGGAATTCTATGCTTGTTTCTACTGGATATGGGGCTTGTGGTTGCCAAAAACGTCCATCATCTGCGCAATTTCACAATACCTTTGGCCCTGTTCGGAATCTATATGCCGCTTATCGGCGCGTGTATCGGTCTCGGCGCAAGCTGGGTGATCGGGCTGGACGTGGGCACAGGAACCCTCTTCACCGTCCTCTGCGCGAGTGCGTCCTATATCGCAGTCCCCGCGGCCATGCGCCTCGCGCTGCCGGAGGCAAAAGCGGCAATCTACATCCCGCTCTCGCTCGCAATCACCTTCCCGTTCAACGTGACGTTGGGAATTCCGCTCTATTTCGCCGGCGCAAAGGCTCTACTGGGCGGCCAGTGACGCACATCGATGACACTATGGAGAGGGTGTGAAATGGTGCCCCAGGAGGGACTCGAACCCCCACGCTTTCGCTTTCGATTTTGAGTCGAACGTGTCTACCATTTCACCACTGGGGCACGCGCCCTGTTTAGGCAAAACTGCGCCGTTTCGCAAGTCCGATCCGATGTGCCCTTTTCGAATCCGTCACATTAATGTCATAAAGTGAATCCGCGTCTGCTTCCGGCAGGCTTTCGAGATATTCCGCTCTCAATCAAAGCGGTTCGGTAAACGCGTATGGCAACCCATGTCCTCCTTGCCGTTCTCTTCGCCGCAATTCTTCATGCGGGGTGGAACACGCTGGTCAAAGCCGGCAATGACAAGCTGACGGTCACAACCTTGATTGCGATGGGCGGAGGCGTTGTTGCGCTTCCCTTTTTACCCTTCGTTCCTTTTCCGGCAGTTGAAAGCCTGCCCTATCTAGGCTGTTCGATTGTCATCCATGCAGCCTATTTCACATTGATCGGACTTTTATACCGCAATGCGGATCTTTCTGTGGCCTATCCGGTCACGCGTGGCTCGGCGCCGCTGCTCACGACGCTTCTGGCCGCTTTTTTTCTAGCTGAGCTGCCGACCGGTCTCGCACTGGCCGGGGCCGTTTCACTCAGCTTCGGCATTTTATGGCTTGCAAAAGACGGCATTCGGAAAGGCGGTCTTGACCGCACCACCCTGATCATTGCGCTCGTCAATGCGGGTGTCATCGCGCTTTACACGCTCGTTGACGGCCATGGCGGGCGTCTCTCGGGAAATTCGTTCAGCTACAATGTCTGGCTCGAGTTCGGGGACGCCGTGCTGTTTGTCCCCGTCGCCATTTGGGTTCGGGGCCG
Organism: Alsobacter soli; assembly: GCA_945883115.1. Lineage (GTDB taxonomy): Bacteria > Pseudomonadota > Alphaproteobacteria > Rhizobiales > Beijerinckiaceae > CAIUPE01. Next base: position 14,435 of record CAMCXA010000035.1, on the reverse strand, counting down.
TTCGCTCGTCACCGAGATGCTCAAAGGCTGGAAGATCGGACTGCTTGGGGGCAGTGCCGCCTTTGCCTCCTACGGCATCGCCATCTGGGCCATGACCCAAGCACCCATCGGGCTCGTTGCCGCGGCCCGCGAATCATCGGTCTTCTTCGCAACGGTCTTTGGCGCATTGTTTCTCGGCGAAAAATTTGGTCGGGCGCGATACATCGCGGCGGCTTTCGTCGCATGCGGATTGGCAACGCTGCGCTTCAGTTGATACCCGTCACCGCATCGGTGTCCACATCACTTCATCAATATGGGGTGCCGCCGTCGCCAACATGACAAGCCGATCAAACCCCAGTGCAATGCCGCTCGCTTCGGGCATCGAGGCAAGAGCCGCCAGAAAATCCTCGTCAAGCGGATAACGCTCTCCGTAAATCCGCTCTTTTTCATCCATATCAGCGATAAACCGTCGGCGCTGCTCGGCGGGGTCTGTCAATTCTCCGAACGCATTCGCCAATTCAACCCCGCAGGCAAACAGCTCGAACCGCTCCGCAACACGCGGATCGGACGCCTTGGGCCGCGCAAGCGCAGCCTCGCATATCGGATATTCACAGAGAATCGTTGGCCGCCCGATACCCAAATTGGGGTCAACACGTCCCACCATTACCCGGCTGAACATATCTCCCCAAGTATCGTCCGACGCCGTCTGAATGCCCGCTTTGCGGATTTGTTCCCGCATCAACCCAGTATCAGGAATGCCATCAGGCGTTGTCGACAACAAATCAATACCGGCAAAACGATCGAACGCTTCGGCCAGTGTCAGCCGTTCGAGATCGGCGAAGGGGTCCGCCGTCACGCCGCGATACGATAATTCGCGCACATTCGCTGCGTGGGCTGCAAGCCGCAACAACTCGGCGCAGTCATCCATCAAGTGCTCGTATGTTTCGCGCGTCCGATACCATTCAAGCATCGTGAACTCGGTCGCGTGCAACGGCCCCCGCTCGCGATCCCGAAAAACACGCGCAAAATCAAAAATGCGAACCTCGCCCGCGGCAAGCAGCTTCTTGCAGGCGAATTCCGGCGATGTATGCAGATAATAGGGTCGCTCGACAGCGTCATTGCCCCGCACGGTTACGCGTATCCCATGCAGATGGGTCTCGTTTCCCGGCGAGATCTGGATCTGTCCTGCCTCGACCTCGACAAACTCCCGATCCTCAAACCAGCGCCGGAACGCCGCCTTGATCCGCCCGCGTGCGATCAGGATCGGGCGACGATCAGAATGTGCGGATTTTTCCCACCAAGGAGATTGCGTGTTCATGAGGGTCTAGCGTCCCGCCGCGTTATGTGAGAAAAGCGCTTGCAGTAACGGCTCTGCCGCTTTTCAAACTGTCTCAAGGAATACTCCGTGCAAGTCATCGCCAGTTCGCTTCGTAAAGGCAATATCGTCGAGAAGGACAACCAGCTCTATGTCATTCTCAGCGCCGAAAATATTCATCCCGGCAAGGGAACGCCTGTTACGCAACTCGCCATGCGACGGATCAGCGACGGGGTCAAGGTAGCCGAGCGCTATCGCACAACGGAGCAAGTCGAACGGGCATTCGTGGAAGATCGTGACTTCAACTATCTCTATGAGGATACTGAAGGCTTCAATTTCATGAACAACGAGACCTACGAGCAGATTTCAGTCCCAAGAGATATTTTGGGTGATATGTCGGTCTATCTGCAAGAAAACATGACCTGCGTGCTCTCGATGTTTGACGGGCGCTGCGTCGCCATTCAGCTGCCTGCGCGGGTTACCCTCGAAATCATCGAGACTGAGCCTACCGTTAAGGGCCAGACCGCTTCGTCATCCTACAAGCCTGCAAAGCTTTCGAACGGCGCACGGACGATGGTTCCCCCTCACATTGCCGCCGGAACCCGCGTTGTGATCCAGACTGAAGATGGATCCTATGTCGAACGCGCGAAAGATTGATCCCGTTCGGAGAAGCTGACCCATGCGTGCAATTCTCGATATTGTTCTGATTGTCCTCAATCTCTACACATGGGTGGTCATCGCATCCGCGGTATTGAGCTGGCTCATCGCCTTCAACGTCATCAATATGCGCAATGATGTCGTCCGCTCGATTGCCAACGGCATCTACCAGATCACGGAACCCGCCTTTCGGGCGATCCGGCGTTATCTGCCAAATCTCGGCACAATGGATATTTCGCCGATTATCCTGCTTCTGCTGATCCTTCTCGTCGAGAAGATCATCACAATGTACATCTACCCGAACGTCTTCTGACCTTGGCATCTCCTTGGACGATATCGTCCCAAGGCCTCCTCGTCACAATCCGCCTTACCCCGAAAGGGGGACGGGATGCACTGGATGGGCTCGAAACGCTATCAGACGGAACCCTCGTTCTCAAAGCCCGCGTCCGGTCCGTGCCCGAGGACGGCGCCGCAAACAAGGCGCTTCTGAAATTATTAGCCACCACACTCAGCGTCCCCGTCTCAAGCCTCAGCATTCAGAGCGGTCACACGTCCCGCCTCAAAAGAATTCTGATTGAAGGCGATGGCATTGCATTATCTGATCTCATTCAAAGCGTAATCTTGCGGTTGCAGTAATTTCTTTACTCAAATCCGCTATATTCCTCGTATGATCCGGATCAGTAATCGCGTTCAAATCGATGAAAACGAGCTTGAAGAAACATTCGTCCGCGCCTCGGGGCCCGGCGGGCAGAATGTCAACAAGCTGTCGACCGCCGTCGAGCTTCGTTTCAATCTCCGCAATTCCCCTTCAATTCCGGAAGACGTCAAGGAGCGTATGATTCCGCTTGCCGGTCGCCGACTGACGCTGGATGGCGTCATCATCATTTTCGCCCAACGCTTCCGCACACAGGAGCGTAACCGCGAGGATGCCCGCGAACGCCTGTTCGAAATGATCCGCGAAGCTTCCGTCCGCCCCGAAATCCGGCGTCCGACACGCCCGACTTTGGCATCAAAAAAGCGTAGAATTGATACAAAAATCCGGCGCTCGACAATCAAATCTCTGAGAACAGGACCTAGAAATGATGATTGACCCTCAAAATTCCCTCTTAAGACCTATGTCGCGTATAATGCTGCATTGCCGAAGAGACTGTTATTGAGTAAACAGAAACTCATCCCGGAATTATCGGGTACCCTTTGTCCACTTCACCGAAAGAGCAGGCGATGGCCACTCTGAAAAAGCACCCTACACGCCCCTTGTCGCCCCATCTGGCGATCTATCGTCCGACGATCACAATGATGATGTCGATCATTCATCGCTTGACGGGGTTGGCCCTCTACGCAGGCACACTGCTGCTCGCCGTCTGGCTGATCAGCGCCGCACTCGGAGATGCTCAATTCGCAACGGTTCAAGGATTTATGGGAAGCATTCTGGGTCGCCTGATCCTGCTCGGCTACACATGGGCCTTGCTGCACCACATGCTGGGCGGCATCCGCCATTTCATCTGGGATACGGGCGCGGGGCTTGGACCGGAGCGCTACATTCTCGCTTGGGCAACGCTGATTGGCTCACTCGTCCTGACCATCGCGATCTGGATCATCGGTTACGCTATTCGCTAAAGGATACTGGAATGCCCCTGAACGCACCAATGGAAACACCTCTCAAGCGGGTTCGCGGCCTAGGCTCGGCAAGATCGGGCACCGAGCACTTCTGGCGGCAACGCCTGACCGCCATCGCCAATGTACCGCTGGCACTCGGCTTTATTCTCGTGCTCCTGATGCTGCTCGGCAAGGATCCAGCAAGTGCGCGCACATTTCTGGCGCATCCTTTTGTCGCAATCCCGATGCTGCTCTTCATCGTATCCGGAGTGATCCACATGAGGATCGGGATGCAGGTTATCATCGAGGATTACATTCACGGCGAAGGCACAAAAATCGTTGCCCTCGCTCTCAACACTTTTTTCGCCATCGCGATTGGCGCAGCATCCGCATTCGCGGTTCTGAAACTGAGCTTCGGAGCATAAAATGGCCACTTCAGCCCCTGCATTGAACGGCGCCTCCTATCCGATCACCGACCACACGTTTGATGTCGTTGTCGTCGGCGCGGGTGGCGCGGGTTTGCGCGCCACTGTCGGCTGCGCCCAAGCTGGATTGCGCACGGCCTGCATCTCGAAAGTATTCCCCACGCGGTCGCACACGGTAGCGGCGCAGGGTGGCATTTCGGCAGCACTCGGCAATATGGGTCAGGATGACTGGCGCTGGCACATGTACGACACCGTCAAAGGATCGGACTGGCTCGGCGATCAGGATGCCATCGAATATCTCTGCCGTAACGCGCCCGCCGCCGTCTACGAACTCGAGCATTGGGGCGTACCCTTCTCCCGCACTGAAGAAGGCAAAATCTATCAGCGCCCCTTCGGCGGCATGACAACCGATTACGGCAAAGGCACGGCCCAACGCACATGCGCCGCCGCTGACCGCACCGGCCACGCGATCCTGCACACGCTGTATGGTCAGGCTCTGCGCGCAAAAACCGAATTTTTCATCGAATATTTTGCCCTTGATCTGATCATGAGCGAGGAAGGCCGTTGTGTCGGCATTATGGCGTTGAAAATGGATGACGGCACCATCCACCGGTTCCGTGCTGCCGAAGTCATTCTCGCCACTGGCGGATATGGCCGCGCCTATTTCTCGGCGACCTCGGCGCATACCTGCACGGGTGACGGCAATGCGATGGTGCTCCGCGCAGGCCTGCCGCTTCAGGACATGGAATTCGTCCAGTTCCACCCCACGGGAATCTATGGCGCCGGGTGCCTGATCACCGAGGGTTCACGCGGCGAAGGCGGCTACCTCACCAATTCCGAAGGCGAGCGTTTCATGGAACGATACGCCCCGTCAGCCAAGGATCTCGCCTCGCGCGACGTCGTGTCCCGCGCCATGACGATGGAAATTCGCGACGGGCGTGGCGTCGGCAAACTCAACGACCACATCCATTTGCACCTCGAACATCTCGATCCGAAAATCCTGCATGAGAGACTTCCCGGCATCTCGGAAAGCGCCCGCATTTTCGCAGGTGTCGATGTCACCAAGGAGCCGATCCCGGTTTTGCCGACGGTCCATTACAATATGGGCGGTATCCCGACCAATTATCACGGCGAAGTGCTCACCAAGAGGAACGGCAATGCCGACACAATCGTCCCCGGCTTGATGGCCATTGGCGAGGCGGCCTGCGTGTCGGTTCATGGTGCCAACCGCCTCGGGTCGAATTCGCTCATCGATCTCGTCGTCTTCGGGCGCGCCGCCGCCCAACGGACAGCCGAAATCGTCACACCGGGTGAAAAGCAAGCCGAATTGGCGAAAGATTCCGCCGACTACGCTTTGTCACGCCTTGATCGCTTCCGCCACGCGAATGGCGGCACGCGTACAGCCGAGCTTCGCCTCGATATGCAAAAGACGATGCAGAACAATTGCGCCGTCTTCCGCACGGGCGATATTTTGGAAGAAGGCAAGCGCATGATCCATTCGATCTGGAAGGGCGAGGCCGATATCGGCGTCACGGATCGTTCGCTGATCTGGAATTCAGACCTGATCGAAACGCTTGAATTCGACAATCTGATCGCGCAGGCAGTCGTCACCATGGACTCGGCAGAAAACCGGCAGGAAAGCCGCGGTGCACACGCCCGCGAGGACTTCCCTACCCGCGACGACAAAACATGGATGAAACACACACTCGCCTGGATCGATGAAACCCGTCAGGAATCAGTAATCGACTACCGCCCCGTCCATACCTACACAATGTCGAATGACATCGAGTATATTGCGCCAAAAGCGCGGGTGTATTGAGGAATTAATCATTGATTGGTGGGCATCATATCAGTTTGGAACGAGGAGATCACAATGGGTGATATGTCTCGAATTAAACGCGACCCTGCGGTAATGGCTGGCAAGCCTTGCATCAGAAATATGCGCGTGACGGTTGCCATGATCGTCGGTCAGATTGCGGAGGGGGCAACAATCGATGATCTCCTGCAAGAATTTCCCTATCTGGAACGCGAGGACATAACACAGGCGCTTCGCTATGCAGCCTATATGGCATCCGGCCAAGAAATTGATTTATCGCCCGCAGCATGAGGATTATCTTGGACATGAACATTTCACCCAAATGGGTTGAATTACTTGCTGCCCATGGCCACGAAACTGTTCATTGGTCAAACATTGGTGCGCCTGGCGCTTCGGACGAAACCATCATGGATTGGGCAAGGGATCATGACCATGTGGTGATGACGAGCGATCTTGATTTTGGTGAAATCCTCGCCATCACGAATGGGGCGTTGCCAAGCGTGATACAGCTAAGGGATGGTCGCAATAACCCCGCAACCATGTTGCCGCTGGTGTTGAATGCGCTCGCCAAGAGCGCCGATGCCTTGGTGAAGGGAGCGTTGGTCACAATTGATCAGCATAAAAATCGTCTCAAAATGCTGCCTTTAAGACAGAGCATATAAAGTGGTGAGCAAAGGAAAAAAACGCCATGGTTGAACTCACCCTCCCGAAAAACTCCCGAGTTGTTGACGGCAAGGTTTGGCCGAAGCCCGCCAATGCCGTCCATCTGACGGAATTCCGCATCTATCGATATGATCCTGATGGCGAGAGCAATCCGCGCCTCGATACCTATTATGTCGACCGCGATGATTGCGGCCCGATGGTGCTCGACGGTATCATCTGGATCAAGGCAAAGATCGACCCGACGCTCACCTTCCGCCGTTCCTGCCGCGAGGGGATTTGCGGCTCCTGCGCGATGAATATTGACGGCGCTAACACCCTCGCCTGCACCAAGGGCATGGACGAGATCACCCATCCGATCCGCATCTACCCGCTGCCGCATATGCCGGTCATCAAGGATCTCGTGCCGGATCTCACGCATTTCTATTCGCAGCACGCCTCCATCGAGCCATGGCTCCACACCTCGACGCCCGCGCCCGAGAAGGAATGGAAGCAATCGCATGAAGACCGCGAAAAGCTCGACGGACTTTACGAGTGCATTCTCTGCGCCTGCTGCTCGACCTCCTGCCCGAGCTATTGGTGGAATGGCGACCGCTATCTCGGCCCCGCCGTCTTGCTGCAAGCCTATCGCTGGCTGATCGACAGCCGCGACGAAGCCACCGGAGACCGCCTCGACAATCTCGAAGACCCGTTCCGTCTCTACCGCTGCCACACAATCATGAACTGCGCCAACACCTGCCCGAAGGGATTGAACCCCGCACGCGCGATTGCAGAGATTAAGAAGATGATGGTGGAGAGACGGGTTTAAACGTCTTTCAATAATGATACCTGCACGCAACGACAATAATCGCCTGCTCTTCCACCGCGTAAACAAGCCGGTTCGTGTCATCGATCCGGCGAGACCAATAGCCTGTTAGATTTTCTCGTAACGGTTCCGGCTTGCCGATGCCCGTGAAGGGCTCGCGCGAAACATCGCGTAGAAGCTGATTGACCCGCTTCAGCGTCTTTTTGTCTTGGCTTTGCCAATAAAGATAATCATCCCACGCATCCGGCGTGAACGTCAGCCGCCTAGTCATCAATCAGCGTCTGCTCAACTGCCTCACCCGCCCGATGCTGCTCAATCGAGCGCGCGAGGCGTTGCGCATTGGCCGGCGATTTCAGGAGGTAAGCCGTTTCCATAATGCTGTTATAGGTATCAAGTGACATCACAACCGCATTCGGCGCGTCGCGTCGCGCGATAATCGTGACATTGGCATCGTCCACCACCTTGTCGAGAACGCTCTTCAGATTATTCCGCGCCTCGGTGAAATTGATGACATCCAGCATAGCGGGCAACCCTGTTACATGTGCAATATATGGAACATGTTTAGCACGGGTTGGAATTGATCTCAAGACGATCATGGACCGCGAGCCTCCCGCTCGCATTCTCAAGTAGCGTGCCGGGAGGCGCGCGGTCCGTCAGACGCGATAATCCGCATAAATTGCTGCGCAGCAATTCTGCAGCAATTTATGATCAAACCCTTGAAATTCAATGGATTTACAAAAATACTGACCAATAAAAAACCCGCTCGAAAGCGGGCTTTTCAGATTATTGTGCAATGCAGCATCAGCGCAGCATCACTGCACTAGCTTCGGTCCGCCGCCGGTCACCGGCTCGCCCTCGGCCATAATTCCGAGACGACGCGCCACTTCGGCATAGGCTTCGACCAGATTGCCAAGATCGCGGCGGAATAAATCTTTGTCGAGCTTCTCGTTCGATTTCACATCCCACAACCGGCAAGAATCCGGCGAAATCTCGTCGGCCAGCACGATCCGCATGAGATCGCCTTCCCACAGACGGCCACATTCAATCTTGAAATCAACCAGCTTGATCCCTGCGCCCAGAAATAGCCCGGACAGGAAATCATTGACCCGGATCGCAAGGCCCATAATTTCGTCGAGCTCCGGCGGCGTTGCCCAGCCAAAGGCCGTGATGTGTTCTTCCGACACCATCGGATCATTCAGCTTGTCGTTTTTGTAATAGAACTCGATGATCGAGCGCGGCAGCGGCGTGCCTTCTTCCAGCCCGAGACGGGTCGCGAGCGACCCCGCAGCAACATTGCGCACCACAACTTCGAGCGGAATAATCTCGACTTCGCGGATCAATTGCTCCCGCATATTCAGCCGTCGAATAAAATGCGTCGGCACGCCGATCGCGTTCAACTGCAGAAAAATATATTCAGAGATGCGATTGTTCAGCACGCCCTTGCCATCAAGCACAGCGTGTTTCTTGGCATTGAACGCGGTTGCATCATCTTTGAAATGTTGCACGAGCGTACCAGGCTCAGGACCCTCATAAAGGATCTTCGCCTTGCCCTCATAAATCCGACGGCGGCGATTCATCGACATATACCGTGGTTTGAGAAAATCCATAAACGGACAAACGCCTCCCGGAGACCCTTACCGCTGCCTGAGTGCCGTTGTTTGATGGCTCTGAAACGCCAAAACATCATCCACCGACAGAATCACTCTATCCGATCATACCGCAGAGCACAATGAGCGTGAGTTCGCCATAATCGCGCCATGCTCGCAAAACATGATGCTTTTGCCGCGGAGAAATTTTCATATCTGGAAAATCTGCCGTCCAATGATTATGTACCTTTAGCCAAGCTAGACTGAGGCACAATGATGAGGAAACAATGACAACATTCAATGAGCGCGAGCGTGCATTCGAGTCCAAATTTATCCATGATCAAGACGTGCAGTTCCGCGTTTTTGCACGCAGAAACCATCTTCTGGGGCTCTGGGCCGGAGAAAAGCTGAACAAGCACGGTGATGATGCTGCGCAATATGCCTTGTCCGTCGTCGCTGCAGATCTCGCAGAACGCGGCGATGACGATGTGTTGCAAAAAGTTTCTGCCGACTTCAAAGCCGGTGCCGTTCATCTGTCAGATGCGGAAATCCGCCAAAAGATGGATGCCTTGCTTGCCGAGGCAAAGTCTCAGATCGCATCGGGAAAATAGTTCATAGGAACAAACCGGGCGGGAAACGGCTCTTGCCGCTCCGCCCGGTTCGGCTTAGTCTCCCCGTATCGGGTTAATCCCGGTTTCGTCTTCCGGGAGTAAGCCAATGACCACGCTGGATGCTATGCAATCGCTGTCGAAACGGATGGGCGGCGGCGCGGGACTTTTAACCGCATGGGTAGGAATGCCAGATCCCATGGTCGCCGGCATGCTCGCCCGCGAAGATTTCGACGCTGTAACCCTCGATATGCAGCACGGCGCAAATGATATCGTGTCCATCACCAATGGCATCGCTCAAGTTGCTTTGGCCGGCAAGCCCAGCATCGTCAGAATTCCCGTTGGCCAGTTTGCTATTGCCTCCCGTGTTCTCGATCTCGGCGCCTCCGCCGTCATCGCCCCGATGATCAACTCTGCGGCAGACGCCCGGGCCTTCGCTTCCTTCATGAAATTTCCGCCCGTCGGCGAGCGGAGCTGGGGGCCGACAATTGTCGTTGCCATGAACGGACAAAGCATGTCCGATTATCTCAGCCTCGCCAATTCAACGACCGTCTCGATTGCCATGGTGGAAACCCGCGAGGCACTGGCTGCCCTCGATGATATTCTCGCAACACCCGGAATTGATGCCGTGTTCGTCGGCCCGTCGGATCTTTCAATCGCATTGTCGCACGGAGATAATGTCAATCCCGCGCGCAAAGATGTGGCCGACGCGCTATCCCATGTTGTTCAGCGTTGCCGCGCACATGGCAAATCCGCCTGCTGCTTCGCTCCAAGCCCCGAGGCCTCGCGCGATCTGGCAAAACAGGGCTATGACCTCATGGCTATCGGCACGGATTTCGGCGCCTTGCGGAATGGTGCCAAAGCCCAGATCGACATTGCCCGCGCCCGGGGTTAACCCCTAGCGCGGCAGTACCGTCGTTCCCATCAGTTGCTTGTCGATGCTGTGCGCTGCTTGCCTCCCCTCGCGGATCGCCCATACCACGAGCGATTGTCCGCGCCGCATATCACCGCACGCAAACACCTTGTCCACCGTCGTCTTGTAGACCTGCGTATCGGCAGCGACATTGCCGCGTGCATCCAGCTTTGCGCCAAGTTCGGACAACATCCCTTCGGCAACAGGTGCCACGAAGCCCATCGCCAAGAGCACGAGTTCGGCCTTCAATTGAAATTCCGTGCCGGGGATCGGCTTGAATTGACCGTCAACATGAACGCAGTTCAGCATCTTGACCGCGCCATCCTCGCCCTCGAACGACACCGTATTCACTGCAAAATCGCGCTCGGCACCTTCTTCCTGACTTGAGGACGTCCGCATTTTCATCGGCCAGTTCGGCCAGGTCAGGAGCTTGTTTTCCTTCTCCGGCGGCTGCGGCATGATTTCGATCTGCGTCACCGACAAGGCACCCTGACGGATCGACGTTCCGATACAGTCCGAACCCGTATCTCCGCCGCCGATCACGACAACATGCTTGCCATTGGCCAGAATCGGCTTGTTCGACTTCACCGGCTCATACGAGACGCGGCGGTTCTGTTGCGGCAGGAAATCCATTGCAAAATGAACGCCAGCGAGTTCGCGTCCGGGCACCGGCAAATCACGCGGCTTTTCCGAGCCTCCCGCCAGAACAACCGCATCGAACGTCGCCACCAGATCCTGAACCGTCTTGTCGACGCCGATATGCACATTGCAATGAAAGGTAACGCCTTCGCCTTCCATCTGAGCAACACGGTGATCAATCAAATGCTTTTCCATCTTGAAATCCGGAATGCCATAGCGGAGCAACCCGCCCGGCTTGCCGTTTTTCTCGAAGACATGAACATCATGGCCCGCGCGCGCCAATTGCTGCGCACATGCAAGACCGGCTGGGCCCGAACCGATAACCGCAACCCGCTTGCCGGTCATCGTTTTCGCAGGCTCAGGAACAATCCAGCCCTCCTGCCATGCGCGATCAACAATCGCACATTCAATGCTCTTGATCGTGACGGGCGCATCATTGAGGTTCAATGTGCACGAGGCTTCGCACGGTGCCGGACAAATACGTCCCGTAAATTCCGGGAAATTATTCGTCGAATGCAGGTTGCGCGACGCTTCCTGCCAGTCGCCATGATACACAAGGTCGTTCCAGTCGGGAATCTGGTTATTCACCGGGCAGCCATTATGGCAATACGGAATACCGCAATTCATACAACGCGCGGCCTGATCCTTCGTCGTTTCTTCCGACAAAGGAATCACAAATTCCTTGAAATGCCTGATCCGGTCAGAAGCCGGCGCATAACGCCGGTCACGCCGGTCGATTTCGAGAAACCCTGTTACCTTGCCCATAATGCGTATCCTACCCTGCTAATCATCTCAAATTACGCTGCTTCGCCGATTTCGCCGATTGTTTCAGGCGTGAAGCGGTCTGTTGCATTCAAAAATTCAATCGCAACGATTTTTCCATTCGCATCAAAATCAACGATCATTCCCGGTTGTAGCTCCTCAGAGTCAACAATATCTTTGCCCGTCAAACGCAAATAGACGACATCGACATCCGCGTCATACTTGAATTTCATCGCCATCGTTCTGCTCCGCGATCAAGAAAAACCGTTAAAGTGCTTCTGGTTTTCCTTCTATTTCGCGTCCGTGCTCAACGAGCCACTGCTTCAGCGCCGAATCCATCCGCGTCTGCCAGCCTTGTCCCGTTGCCCGGAAGCGCTCTAAAACATCCGCCGAGAGACGAATATTGATCGCCTCCTTCGGCGCGAGCGACCGGGGTCTGCCGCGACGAATTAATTTTTCGCCGTGATAATAATCGGCCTCAGCAAACATTTCCTCGGTCCATTCCGGCAAATCCTCGTACTCCTCCGGAGCGATCACATGGGCATCAACCTTAGCAAGATCACTCTTGACTAACGTATGGTCCAAATATTTTTCTCTCGCGGTCATTTGCTCTCCTCATTGTAAAGATGTGGCGCGTTCCCTGACGCTCAACATATCCAACAATTACCGACCTTCCTTCCAAATACCCAAAACACAACATTCGGGTCTCGCCATAATCCATTCGAGTGTCTTGCCAACGATAATGTGGCTTTGCAAAAACGAGCCTCGCGTCTTCGAAGTCAAACCCGCGTTCATTGAGCGTACGCAACCGTTTGGCAGGATCATAAGACAGCTTATACATATCTTGTATCCACAGAAATTCAAGCTGCCTTTCAAATCTTCAATACGCCCTCCAAACCCAATTAACCCTCGCACCCAGATTTAACGTGATCGGGACTTCAAACCTCACGATTATCTCACCTCCAGACAAGTGCCGGAATTGAGATCTTCATAAACGCTCTCACTCCCCCGCAATCGCAAGTGGTTGGTTCTCGTTCTGCGCCATCAATTCCTTGAGTGCGCGGCGATATTCAACCGGCATCACTTTCCGGAATTTTGATTTATAGCTGTCCCAATGGTCCAGAATCTCGCGCGCCCGTGTCGAACCCGTATAGCGGGCATGGTTCTCGATCAGTTGATGCAGACGTTCGGCGTCAAAACGCGTCATGTCCCCCATCACATCGACGCGGCCATGGCCTTCGAGGTCGCCGGAGGAATGGTTCCAGCGCTGGTTCAGTTCCTCTTCCTCGGCTACCGGCTCAAGTTCAACCATCGCCATGTTGCAACGTTCGGCGAAATTGCCTTCTTCATCAAGCACATAGGCGATACCGCCCGACATGCCGGCAGCGAAGTTCCGCCCGGTCTGGCCGAGCACAACGACGATACCGCCCGTCATATATTCGCAGCCATGATCGCCCGTGCCTTCGACGACGGCAATCGCGCCCGAATTGCGAACCGCAAATCGCTCGCCTGCCACACCACGGAAATAGCATTCGCCCGCGATTGCGCCATAAAGCACCGTATTACCGACAATGATCGATTCATGCGGCACGATCTGTGTCGCTTCTTTCGGCGGATAGATTATCAACTTGCCACCCGACAATCCCTTGCCGACATAGTCATTGGCCTCGCCTTCAAGCTCTAACGTCACGCCGCGCGCAACCCACGCACCGAAGCTCTGCCCCGCCGTCCCTTTGAGCGAGACATGGATTGTGTCGTCCGGCAGGCCCTTCTCGCCATATCGCTTGGCCACCTCGCCCGAGAGCATCGCGCCTGTGGTACGGTTGACGCTCTTGATCCGCGTTTCGATCTTCACCGGTGTGCGTTTTTCAAGCGCTGCACCCGACTTTTCGATCAATGTGCGGTCGAGTACCGCATCAAGATGATGATCTTGCCGCTCCGAATGATGGATATCGCTCGCCTTGCTGGCATATGGCTTCAGGAAAAGCTTCGAGAAATCGAGCCCTTTGGCCTTCCAGTGATCAAGCGCGTGGTCGCGATCCAGCATCTGCATCTGGCCAACCATGTCGCTGAAAGTCCGATAGCCAAGCCGCGCCATTTCCTCACGCACTTCTTCAGCCACAAAGAAGAAGAAATTGATCACATGCTCCGGCAAGCCGACAAAGCGCTTGCGCAGAACCGGGTCCTGCGTCGCCACACCCACGGGGCAGGTATTCAAATGACACTTCCGCATCATGATGCACCCCGCAGCAATTAATGGCGCAGTTGCAAAACCGAATTCATCCGCACCCAGCAAAGCCCCGATGATCACGTCACGACCGGTCCTAATGCCGCCATCAACCTGCACCGCGATGCGTGAGCGCAGACCGTTCAGCACCAATGTTTGGTGGGTTTCCGCAAGGCCGATTTCCCACGGGCTGCCCGTATGCTTGATCGACGTCAGCGGGGATGCACCCGTGCCGCCTTCAAAACCCGAAATCGTCACATGATCGGCGCGTGCCTTCGAGACACCCGCTGCAACCGTGCCGACACCGATTTCCGAGACAAGCTTCACCGAGACCTGTGCTGATGGATTGACGTTTTTAAGGTCATAAATCAGCTGTGCCAGATCTTCGATCGAGTAGATATCATGGTGCGGCGGAGGCGAAATCAGCCCGACACCCTGTGTCGAGTG
>CAMCXA010000034.1 GCA_945883115.1 Alsobacter soli | reverse complement strand
GGCACAAGATCGAGAACATGTTTGGTCGGTTGAAAGATTGGAGGCGCATCCACACCCGTTATGATAGGTGCGCTCATACCTTCATGTCCGCAATCTGCATCGCAGCAACTGTAATCTTCTGGCTCTAATCAATGAGTCCTGAGCCTAGCTACGCTTACCGCAGTTGCACCGCCCGGACGCTACGGCGCTCTCTCTATGGAGGGAGAAAGGGTCAAAGACTTTATTGAGAAGCCTCCAGGCGGTAACGGCTTCATTAACGGTGGTTTTTTTGTACTCGACCCTTCAGTAATTTCTTTGATCCGTGATGATATGACGCCGTGGGAAAGTGAACCCTTGGAAACGCTAGCCCGCTCGGGAAATCTTCAGGCGTGGAGCCATAATGGATTTTGGCAACCAATGGATACGTTGCGCGATAAAAATCACCTTGAAGCGCTTTGGCACACCGGGCATGCCCCTTGGAAAGTCTGGACCTAATGGTGTGCTTGGTTGATCGGAATTTTTGGAAAGGTCGTCGCGTTCTTGTAACGGGCCATACTGGATTTAAAGGAACATGGGCATCCCTTTGGTTGCAGGCCATGGGAGCGCATGTGTCAGGCCTCGCGTTAGCAGCTGAAACAACGCCGAACCTCTTTGAGATTTCTGGACTTTCTAGAATAATGTCAGATAAATTTGGTGATATTCGTGACACAAAGTTTGTACGCGATACCGTCATCCAAGCGCGTCCACAGATTGTAATTCATATGGCGGCCCAACCTCTCGTCCTACGTTCGGTACAATTCCCTGTAGAGACTTTTGATGTCAATATAATGGGAACTGTGCATCTGCTGGAGGCACTTCGCTCGGTTAAAGGGCTTGAAGCCATTCTCGTTGTTACAACCGACAAAGTATACGAAAATCTTGGCGCTAACATTCCTTTTAAGGAAATCGATCCGCTAGGTGGCCATGATCCGTATTCGAGTTCGAAGGCGGCCGTGGAACTAGTAACATCGTCCTATCGGAGCACTTACTTCGAGGCTTTGGGAATTCCGCTGGCAACAGCGAGAGGTGGTAACGTAATTGGTGGTGGTGATTTTTCTGAGGATCGGATCGTGCCTGACGTTTTTCGTGCAGTCCAAACGCAAACTCAACTCAAACTTCGTTATCCTGATGCTACCCGTCCATGGCAACACGTGTTGGATTGTCTCGAGGGTTACCTAGCCTTCGTGCAATTCATGGCAAAAGGCCATTTGGTGCCGAATTCAATGAATTTCGGCCCTCTGGATAACTCGCGAACGACCGTTCGCCATCTCGTCGAGTTGATGCAAGAGGCTTTCTCCTCACCTATCGGTTGGGTCGAGACAGACGGACCCCAGCCACGTGAAATGCAAACTTTAGCGCTCGATTGTTCGGTAGCGCGAAAATATCTCGGTTTTACGGATAGATTAGTAGGCTTGAGTGCGATCAAAGCGACCGCCGATTGGTATCAGGCCTATGTACGGGGTGATGATATGGGCGCAAATATGATTAAGGTTATTGAAGAGCGGCTTGCAGCATGACGATTCTCCCTTCCAAAAGCTGCAGGTTCTGTGGCGCAGAACTGCGATATACTTTCTGCGATCTAGGTATGTCACCGCTTGCAAATCGAAACTTGCAACCAATTGATATATCTAAGGAAAAGCTCTTTCCCCTCATTGCGCGCGTTTGTGAAGAATGTTTCCTCGTTCAAGTCGACGATTCTGTTCCGCCTGAAGATCTTTTTTCAGACTATGATTATTTTTCTTCTTTCTCTACAGAATGGGTTGCCCATGCGAAGCGATATAGCGAAGAAATGCGTGATAGATTCTCGCTGACATCCAAATCACTGGTCGTCGAGATCGCGTCAAACGATGGCTATTTACTTCGTCATTTTGTTGAGGCCGGTGTGCCAGTCCTAGGCGTGGAGCCTGCCGCTAACGTAGCGATTGCAGCGGAGGCTTGCGGAGTCCCGACTGAAGTAGCATTCTTCGGCGTTGAAACAGCCCAAAGAATTGCATCCCGGGGACAAAACGCCGACCTGATGGTCGCCAATAATGTGTTGGCACATGCCCCCAACACGCGCGACTTTGTTGCAGGCTTTGCAGAACTACTCGCTACTTCCGGAGTTGCCACCTTTGAGTTCCCACACCTGTTGAGGTTGATCGATCAAGTGCAATTCGATACGATTTATCATGAGCACTTCTTTTATCTGTCGCTTGTGGCGGTAGAGAAAATTATGAAAAGTGCGGGTTTGCGTGTGTTCGACGTTGTCGAACTTCCAACCCATGGTGGCTCGTTACGTCTTTTTGTCTGCCATATTTCTGCCAGTTACGTTGAAACGCAAGCGGTTCGTGATTTGCGAGATCGTGAGCATTTCCAGAGACTTGATCGTCTTGAAGGCTACACGAATTTCGAAAAACGGGTTGAAGAAGTCAAGGCCTCTTTTCTTGCCTTTACTGAACGTGTTCAGCGCGAGGGTAAGACGATAGCTGCCTACGGAGCGGCAGCCAAAGGCAACACGTTCCTCAATTATTGTGGTATTCATTATCCCGCTATTTCGGCCGTGTATGATCTTAATCCGGCCAAACAAAATAAAGTAACTCCTGGAACGCATATTCCAATTCTCTCCCCAGAAGCGATAAATGAGTTGAAGCCGGATTATCTCTTGATCTTGCCTTGGAACATTGCCGAAGAGATTATGAAGTCGATGGATAACATCAAAGTCTGGGGCGGCCGCTTCGTTACGGCGGTTCCGAGTGTGAGGATTTACTAGTTATGCAATTCCTGCAAACGCAGATAGCAGGTGTTTTTTTAATCAAAGCCGAAAAAATACGTGATGCGCGTGGTTTTTTTGCGCGTCTAAGCTGTCCCGAGGAATTTGCAGCCGCCGGTATTTCTTTCGATCCGCTTCAGACAAGTATAGCGCACAACTTACAGTTGCACACGTTGCGCGGCATGCATTATAGCCGACAAGCAGAGGCTAAGCTCGTAAGATGCGTACGCGGCGAAATCTTGGATGTCGTGTTTGATATTCGACATGACAGTAAAACCTTTGGTCAATCAATTGCCTTTAAGCTAAACGCAAGCAATTTAGATTCGGTTTACATCGCCTCGGGACTAGCACACGGTTATTTGACACTTGAGCCGAATACAGATGTCCTTTACGAAATCGATCAAATTTTTGATGCAAGTTTAGGAAACGGTCTTCGCTGGAATGACCCACTTTTTAGTTTTCCTTGGCCAATGGCTCCCGCTGTAATCAGCGAACGAGATTCTACTTATTCAAACTTCAGCCACTAACCTTAATCCGGATCTTATTGCTTTTTTTAAGCACTCAGTCCGCGGTGGCTGTTTGAAACGTAATGAATGGGATGCCCCCTCCCTTGCGTGTTTCGTCGCTGTTCTGTAACCCTTTGGCGACCATTCGCGGACATGGCGAAACTGGTAGACGCAAGGGACTTAAAATCCCTCGGCCGCAAGGCTATGCGGGTTCGACCCCCGCTGTCCGCACCACTTGCTCCGGCTAAGGCCGGGGGCTTGAAGGGAATCGTTTGTGAACGGGCATTCTGAGGCGCGTAATGGTTCGGAGGCGATCGAGCTTTCGGTTATCGTGCCGACTTTCAACGAGCATGACAATATTGCCCCGATGGTGGCTTTGCTGGATGCGGCCCTTGCGGGCATCGCGTGGGAAGTCATTTTCGTGGATGATGATTCGCCTGATGGAACGGCTGATGCCGCGAAGGCGCTTGGCGTGGTGGATCGCCGTGTGCGGTGTATTCTGAGGGTCGGGCGGCGCGGGCTTGCCGGCGCGACGATCGAAGGGATGCTCGCTTCCAGCGCGCCCTATGTCGCCGTGATCGATGGCGATTTGCAGCATGACGAGCGGATCTTGCCGGACATGCTTAAGGCGGTGCAGGAGGCTGGCTGCGATCTTGTCGTGGCGACACGTCTTCGCGAGGGAGAAACGATTGCGGGGCTTTCCGATCAGCGCTCATTCCTGAGTGATTTCGGGCGGTTTCTAGCCAGTTTTGTGATCCGCTCAAAAGTATCCGATCCGATGAGCGGATTTTTTATGATCAAACGCCCGATTGTGGAGGCTTTGGCTCCGAAGCTTGCGACCGAGGGCTTCAAGATTTTGACCGATATTCTGGCGACATCTCCAAAGCCCTTGCGGATCAGGGAAGTCGGTTATGTGTTTCGCCAGCGGCAGCATGGCGAAAGCAAGCTCGATGCGCGGGTGGCGTTCGATTATATAGCATTTCTGCTCCATCATCTGACCGGACGGATGCTCCCGATCCGTTTTTTCATGTTCGGAATGGTTGGTGCGTCAGGCGTTGCCGTGCATCTGGCAGCACTGAAACTGGTTTTGGAGACATTCCCGTCAATCGGGTTCGATGCGAGCCAGTTGATGGCAACCTTTGTTGCGATGCTCAGCAATTATCTGTTGAACAACCAGCTGACCTATCGTGATCGACGCCATAAGGGTTGGCGGATTATTCCGAATTTTCTGCTGTTTTCCGCAAGTTGCAGCATCGGGATTATCGCGAATATCGGACTTGCCAGTGTGATTTACGGGGGCGAGTCGACGTGGTGGATTGCCGGCCTTGCGGGCGCAATTGTGGGCACCGTGTTCAACTATGTCACAAGCAGCCTGTTCGTCTGGCGGAAAAAGACCTGATCACGCAAAGCGTTCCGCGAGAGCGCTATTCCAGAGATGTTGCATCGGCTTTTCGGCATCGCCCTGTAGCAACGCACCCGCTGCCATGACCGGATAAAGCTCGGCGAAAGAGCGCGTCTCGATGGCGCTGATCCGGCGGTGGATCAAAGTGGCGTTGAGTTGATGGGGATGCTCCAAACCTGCGGCGCCAAGGACTTCGGCAAGTGCTTCAACGGTATGCCTGTGGAAATTTGCGACGCGCTGGGCTTTGTCGGGCACAACAAGCGCGCGCTGGCGCAACGGATCTTGGGTGGCGACGCCCACGGGGCAACGGTCCGTATGGCAGCTTTGCGATTGGATGCAGCCAATGGCAAACATGAAGCCGCGGGCGGCATTGCACCAATCTGCGCCCAGAGTCATCGCGCGCGCAATATCGAAGGCGGAGGTGATTTTGCCTGCGGCACCGATCCGGATCCGGTCCCTGATGTTCAAACCGGTGAGTGTCGAGTGAACAAAATGCAGGCCGTCACGCATCGGCATGCCGATATGGTCGGTGAATTCAAGCGGGGCCGCGCCTGTGCCCCCCTCGGCACCGTCAACAACGATGAAATCGGGGTAGATGCCGGTGTCGAGCATCGCTTTGCAAATTCCCATGAATTCGCTCGGCTTTCCGACGCAGAGCTTGAAACCGACCGGCTTGCCGTCGCTGAGTTCGCGCAAGTGCCGGATGAAGGCCATGAATTCCAGCGGCGTCGAGAAGGCGGGGTGACGGGCAGGAGAGATGCAATCCGTCCCGACGGGAACGCCGCGGGCTTCCGCGATTTCCGGTGTCACTTTTGTGCCCGGCAAGACGCCGCCATGGCCGGGTTTGGCGCCTTGGCTGAGTTTGATCTCGATCATTTTGACCTGCGGATCGCTCGCCTGCGCCTTGAAACGGTCGGGATCGAACGAGCCGTCCGGTTTGCGGCAGCCGAAATAGCCGCTGCCCAATTCCCAGATCAGATCGCCGCCAAATTCGCGGTGGTGGATCGAAATACTGCCTTCGCCGGTATCATGCGCGAAGCCGCCGAGTTGGGCACCCTTGTTCAAGGCGCGGATTGCGTTGGCGCTGAGAGAGCCGAAACTCATCGCGGAAATATTGAAAACGGAGGCTGAATAGGGCCGCGTGCAGTCGGGACCGCCAATGGCAATCCGGAAACCGGCAGGATCGGGATGTTGCGGCGCAAGTGAATGATCAAGCCATTCGAAACCCGGTTTGTAGACATCGAGTTCGGTTCCGAAGGGGATTTTGTCGAGCTGACCCTTGGCGCGCTGATATACGATTGTGCGTTTGTGGCGACTAAACGGGGCACCATCCATGTCGCTTTCGACGAGATATTGCCGGATCTCGGCCCGGATCATCTCGAAGAAAAAGCGGAACAGCGAGAGAAGGGGATAGTTTCTCAGGATGCTGTGGCGGGTTTGGATCAGATGGTAGATGCCTAGTCCCGAGAACCCGAGGAAGAGAGGGAAAGTAAAAATTGCGATGTGATACTGATTGATGAGAAGCAGGCTCAGTATCGTCCCAAGTATACAGAGGCCGAGTGTTGTAAAACGATGCATTTCGATTCAACCGTTCAAAACTACAAAAACATATTCGTTGCATTTGATCGTTTGGTACCGAAATTAAATCGATATCTCAATCACTATTATTTAATCAATTTTGACCGAGGCGAGATGTTCGTCGAACTTTGGATATTCAGGAGCCATTTTTTCCAAGGTTGCACGCACGATACGGGCAATGGCGGCGTTGCGCGCCCATTTCCGGTCGGCGGGAATGACATACCATGGCGCCCAGTCAGTCGAGCAGTTGCTAAGCATGATTTCATAGGCCTCCATGAACTCCTGCCAGCGCTTGCGGTCGTCGAGGTCGCTGATTCTGAATTTCCAGTTCTTGTCCGGCGTGTCGAGCCGTTCCTGAAGGCGTTCCTTTTGTTCTTCTTTCGAGATGTGCAACATGAATTTCAGAATGGTCGTGCCATTGTGCGTGAGCATCTTCTCGAAGGCGTTGATGTCGTCATAGCGATGCAGAATAGCGCTCGCTGGCGCCAATTGCCTCACCCGACCGATCAAAACATCCTCGTAATAGGAGCGGTTAAAAATGCCGATTGTGCCGCGGCGCGGGCAGGCAATATGCGCACGCCAGAGGAAATCATGCGCGAGCTCTTCAGGCGTCGGTTCGCGGAATGCGGAAACAGTTACGCCGAGAGGGCCGACAATATTGAAAACGCCGCGGATCGTGCCGTCTTTGCCGCTCGTATCCATGCCCTGAAGGATGATCAGGAGTGAACGCGTGCCTTCGGCGTAAAGGCGATCCTGCAAGTCGTTGATCGCTTCGGCATTCTCGGCAAGACCAGCGCGCGCCGCTTCCTCATTACCGAGATGGGCAGTATGCCGCGGATCAATCGCATCCAACTGGACGTGTGAGCCGGGTGCGACTTTCAGATCATCATCGTTCATGCAGGAATTATAGCACGAAGGAGCTGCGACGTCAGCACTCGCGAACCGAACGAAGCCTTAGGGATGCCATCCGTAAAGCCACGCATAGCGCTTCATGAGGTCGGTTCGGCGCATGATGAAATTTCGCGCGGCGCTGAGCGGCCATGTCGCATGAAAAGTGCTGGCATTTTGGTGCGCCGCGGCTTGCACGCGCGCCGCGCGCGGCTTTCGAACGGTTTCATAGGCGGAGAAGGCACGGCCAAGATCATGCGGTGACCGGATGATTTCTCGCACGAGTATGGCTGCATCTTCAATGGCAAGGGCTGCACCCTGTGCAAGGAAGGGCAGGATAGGATGGGCTGCATCACCAAGAAGCGTCACATTGCCCTTGCTCCAATGCGGACGGGGGGGCGTGTCATAAAGTGACCAAATCTGCCATTCCGGAACGGAGGAAAGAGCGTTGCGGACAGATGGCGACCATGCCTCGAAGCATTTCTGCAGCACGGCGGGGTCACCCGGGCGGTTCCAGCCCTCCTCGCCGGTTTTGTCGGCGGTGATGGCAACGATGTTCATGAGCGCGCCACCGCGGATGGGGTAATGCACGATATGGGCGTCCGGGCCGAGCCAGAGGCCTGTTTCGGATGCCGGGAGGGCAGTGGGCCAGTCGGCCCGGGAGATTGTCCCACGCCATGCTGTATTGTTGCTGAAGCGGGGCTTTTTCTGATCACCGATGCAGGTGGCAATTATTGACCAAAGCCCGTCTGCGCCAACGAGCGCGCTGCCATGATAGGTTTCAATCCCCGATGATGTCTCGGTGGAAACGATGAGATGGGAGGATGTGTTTTCAAATTGTGTGACCCGTCGTCCGAAAGCGAGGCGGACATTGGCGGCGCCCCTGATTGCATCGAGCAGGATTGTCTGGAGATCAGCCCGATGGAGTGTGAGATAGGGCGCGCCATAGGCTTCACGCATGGCGTTGCCGAGCGGCATTGAGGACAGGGTCGTGCCTGTCAGTCCGTCGCGCACATGGAGGCGTTCAGGCTCGGCGGAAAGACGTGACAAAGCGGGGCCAAGGCCGAGTTGGATCAGAATACGCGAAGCGTTGGGCGAAAGCTGGATGCCTGCGCCGATTTCTTCAATTTTGGTTCGCCGCTCGATCAGGATCGTTTCAATCCCGAGCCGCGATGCCGCCAGCGCAAAGGTGAGTGCGCCAATTCCCGCCCCGGCGACGAGAATCGGGTGGGTGTTCATCGGCAGTCCGGATCAGGCCGCTGCGCGGGAGGGATCGAAGACGCAATCCTTCGGGTCGGTTCCGCCGTGAAGGCTGGCATCATACCGAAAAAGCGTGGAGCAATAGGGGCAGATCGCTTCGCTCTCGGTGCCCATATCGATGAAGATATGCGGATGATCGAAGGGCGGGCTTGCGCCGACGCACATGAACTCCCGGGCACTGACCCGAATGATCGCGACACCGAGATCGTTTTTGAAATGCGGTACGGAATGATCGGACATGACGCTACTTCCCGGATAGTGACGCGGAGGTCGGTTGCTCTGAGCATTCGATTATCGGCTTGTGCGCGGCTTCGCAAGCGTCAATCGACTTGAAACCGCTTCACCTGCACCGTAACACAGTGCCAGCGTCTGATTAACGGATGGTGAGCATGGAGTTTTTTCAATCGCAGGGCGTGTCAATTGCCTATGTTGATTTGCGAGCGGACGAGGGCGCGAATGATCCGGTGATCCTGATTCACGGGTTTGCGTCGAACCATTCGGTCAATTGGGTCAATACGTCCTGGACGCGGACATTGAACCGCGCGGGCTTTCGGGTGATCGCGCTTGATAATCGCGGGCATGGCCAGAGCGGCAAGCTTTATGCGCCCGAGGACTATTCAGCCGCAATCATGGCGGAAGATGCCGAGGGGCTGATGGATCATCTCGGGATCGCGCGGGCCGATGTGATGGGCTATTCGATGGGCGCGCGGATTGCGACTTTTCTCGCGCTGAAATCGCCGGAGCGGGTGCGCTCGCTGCTTTTGGGCGGGCTTGGTATTCGTCTGATCGAGGGCGGCGGGCTTCCGTCCGGCATTGCCGAGGCGATGGAAGCGCCGTCGCTGGCGTCATTAACTGATCCGGCCCAGCGCATGTTCCGGCAGTTTGCGGAGCAGACGGGGAGTGATCTTTTGGCGCTTGCAGCGTGTATGCGCGGGTCGCGGCAGCGGGTTTCGGTGGAGGAATTTTCGGCGCTTGCCATGCCCGTGATGGTGTCTGTCGGCACGCGCGATCCGATTGCCGGCGATCCGCATCGGCTGGCGGCTTTGGCGAGAAACGGGCAGGCATTTGACGTTCTTGACCGAGACCATAATTCAGCTGTGGGTGATAGGAGCCACAAGGACGCTGTGCTGGCGTTTCTGGCAAGGCGGCCTTGAATTTCGTGCGGGAGAGACTTGCAAGTGATACTTGGAAAATGCCGGCAGAATTCTTACATGAAGTGTTGAGCGCGTTGGTGTATTCTCGACGTCTTGAAGGATCGGATCAGTCAGATGAATGAGCACATAATCGATTTTGCGACAGGCAGGCAGGTTGATCTTGATCCGGTCTGGCAGCGTGTCCGGAAAGAGGGTGCGGCGATTATCGAAGCCGAACCTGATCTTGGTCGTTTCGTGCAGCAGAATGTGATGGATCAGCCAAGTCTGGAGGCGGCAATCGTCTCTAGGCTCGCGTCGCGGCTTGACCATGTCGAAGTTTCGGTAGAGGTGCTTTACGCGACCTTTATGGGGTTGGTGAATGCTGATCCCGGCATGAGTGCCGGTTTCCAGGCTGATCTCATTGCTGTTATTGATCGTGACCCTGCGTGCAAGCGGATCATCGAGCCTCTTCTTTATTTCAAGGGCTTTCATGCGCTCCAGACGCACAGAATGGCACACGCGCTCTGGAAGAAGGGGCGGACGGACCTTGCGCTCTACCTGCAAAGCCGCTCGTCGGAAGTGTTCCAGACGGATATCAATCCCGAAGCGCGGATCGGGCAGGGCGTGTTTCTTGATCATGCGACGGGATTGGTTATCGGGCAGACGGCGGTGATTGAGGATGATGTCTCGATCCTTCAGGATGTGACGCTCGGCGGGACGGGCAAGGAGACGGGCGACCGGCACCCGAAAATCCGGCGCGGCGTTCTGATCGGGGCAGGCGCGAAAGTGCTCGGCAATATCGAAGTCGGGCATTGCGCGCGCGTCGCCGCCGGATCGGTGGTGTTGCAGGATGTGCCACACAATACGACGGTCGCCGGTGTTCCGGCCCGCATCGTCGGGACGGCGGGATGTGCCGAGCCGGCAAGGACGATGGACCAGATTTTGGCGGACAAAGGCACGAGCTGAGTCGGTTTGTGCTTGCGGCGCGCCGTTTGTCGTGGCAATTCGCTGGGATGCCGGATGATCGGTTCACAGTGACAGGCTTACCATGGACAAGACGGAACTCCTCAAGGTTCAAACCTACCTTCGCCGCCTCTTCGGCAATGCATCGATCAATGTTGTCGCCCGCTCCAAGAAAAAGGACTCGGCGGAGGTCATGATCGGTGAAGAATTCATCGGGACATTGTCGCTCGATGACGAGGATGGTGACCGCTCCTATGCGGTGACAATGTCGATCCTCGATATTGATCTCGAAGGCATTGAATAAGCCTTGGTCTGACGTTTTTCAGGGGATCCGAAATGCCGGTCTATTCGCTTGATGGTATGGTCCCTGCGCTCCCCGAATCAGGGTCATATTGGATTGCACCTGATGCGCATGTGATCGGCAATGTCGCGATTGGAGCCGATGTCGGCATCTGGTTCGGTGCCGTTTTGCGGGGTGATGCCGAGCTGATCCGCGTGGGTGTCGCAACCAATATCCAAGAAGGATCTTTGCTTCATACGGATATGGGATACCCCATTTCCATTGGTTCGGGGTGCACGATCGGCCATCATGCGATCTTGCACGGGTGCGAGATCGCAGATGACTGCTTGATCGGGATGGGTGCAACGATACTTAACGGGGCAAAAATCGGTGCCGGAAGTCTTGTTGGCGCGGGCGCGCTTGTGACAGAGCGCAAGGAGTTCCCCGAACGCTCGCTCATTATCGGTTCACCCGCCAAAATGGTGCGGACATTGACCGACGAAGACGTTGAAAAAATCCGGAATTCGGCACGCCATTATGTCGAGAACTGGCGGAGAATAGCGACCGGATTGAAGAGGATTGACGGGTAGCTTATTGACCCGCTGCCGTTGTGGCCAATGTCGATGGCTCACCGACGCGAACCCATTGATCATTATGGGTCCGGGATTGACGCTTGACGAAGCTGTAACCCGTATCGACCCATGGCAAGACTGCATTGACCTTGTTGTCGAGAATGAAATCGCCCTTATCCGTGACAACAGTCAGAACGGCGTGCCCGAGTCCCTCGTGATCGCGGACTACAGTCATCAGCAGGGCCTCGCGGGGAACACCCATGGACATCAGAATTTTGCGTTTTTGTAGTGCAAAGTCTTCGCAGTCACCAATGTTTTTCGCCGGATAGTCCCAATATTCGGCAACGCCGTAAACTTCGATATCCTCTGCCTGCCGGATCCGGGCATTCACCATCGTATTGGTTTTGGTGATCATCGCCCAGACAGACTTTGTAAGTTTCATGGAACGCTCGGACACTTCGCCAGCCCCGCATTCGTCGGGGCGACGATTGCAGAAGTCTGTCCATCCGATTGGGGCGCGTGCTTCCGATAGAATAGGTGCCGATGAGGTTGCTACCGGCGTTTCTGAAGTTGATGCGAGTTGACGTGTATCCGCCAGGGAGGCTGAAGCAGCCAACCCGAAAACTGAAACAGTGATGACAAAACGCAAAAAGTTCATGGCAAAGTCCGAAGTTAACAAAAAGTTAACTGTTTCGGACTGTCAGGGCAAGATATTCCTTAAAGAATAGTTAATGCGCTCATTCTCGGCAAAGTCACGTTGAAAATCTTTGATCAAGATCAATAGGTTGAAGAAAAAGTTTGACGAAGAATATTCCTGATCATTTTGATTTTGTTTCACATCAGGAAGGATTAGCATGATGAGCATACCGATGGAGGGCGTCTTTATGTCAGGCACGCACCCGATGCTTTTGTCAGCGTTGATTGTGATCGGGCTCGGTCAATTCGGATTGTCGGCCAAGGCGGATGACCGGCGAAGCGTCGCGACAATGCAGGCGGGGTGTGGCTATGCCGCCTATAATCCGGCTCCCGTGTATGCAGACCAGTGGGAAGAGGCATTTTCCTGCATCGAAGCGTTGAAAATCATCGTCAAGAACGGGCCGATCCAACCCAAATTCATGGCGTCGTGCATTCCTGAGGAGACGCCGAAGCATGAGATCGCGGAAGCGGTAAACCTGTTCTTTTTGAAAAACCCCCAACGCGTCAAAGAACGGTTCGAGATTTTGGCAACCGTGGCCCTCCACCAGAAATGGCCGTGTCCCTAGTGCATCATTTTCTGGTGTTCAGGTGCCGCAAAATGTTCTGAGAACGCGCTCATGGGGGAGAGCTGGCGTCGAATAGTCGGCAAATGCGGGGTCTTCCCGAAAGGGATTTGCCAAAACAGTTTGAAGCTTTTCAAAGAACGAAAAATCATCCCTATCGACGGCAGCACGAATGGCAGCTTCAATTTGGTGATTGCGGGGAATGTAAACAGGATTTTTGGCCAGCATTGCAGTTTGCCTCGCAGCTATTGGGGTATTCTCAAGCGCCACGCGTGATCGCCAAGCCTGCAGCCAGTGCTGGATAGCGGCTTGACTGGAAAAGAGGGCGAGGAATTGCTGTGGCCCGGCGTCAGTTTCCAAGTCGGAAAGTGCGCGGAAGGTCTGGGTGAAGTCGGTCTGCGCTGCCTGCATTTGATCGAGTAGCGCCTGGATCAGAGGTTCATCATCCGGGTGCTCGGAAGAGAAACCGAGTTTTTGCCGCATGTGTGCCAGCCAGAACGCATCATACTGGCTTGAGAAAGCCGAGATTGCATCGGTGGCGAGCGTGATGGCACGCTGCTGATCCGCGTCGATCAAAGGGAGCAAGGCTTCGGCAAAGCGGGCGAGGTTCCATTGCGCGATCCTTGGCTGGTTTGCATAGGCATAACGTCCGAACTCATCAATCGCGCTGAATACCGTTTTGGGATCATAAGATTCCATGAAGGCGCAGGGGCCAAAATCGATTGTTTCGCCTGAAATCGCCATATTGTCGGTATTCATGACGCCATGAATGAACCCGATGCTCATCCACTGGGCAATCAGTTCCGCCTGTCGGCTGATCACCGATTTTAGCAAGGCAAGAGCCGGAATTTGATCATTTCCGGCATCCGGATAGTGCCGCTCGATGACATAATCGGTCAGCTGTTTGAGGGATGCTTGATCATCGCGCGCTGCAAAATATGCGAACGTGCCGACGCGCACATGGCTTGCCGCGACCCGCGTGAGGATTGCGCCCGGAACAGGCCCTTCGCGCAGGATCATGTCACCGGTGGTGACGGCAGCGAGCGCCCGCGTCGACGGAATGCCGAGGGAAAACATCGCCTCGCTGACAAGATATTCCCGCAAGACT
The DNA here is from genome assembly GCA_945883115.1 of Alsobacter soli. Lineage (GTDB taxonomy): Bacteria > Pseudomonadota > Alphaproteobacteria > Rhizobiales > Beijerinckiaceae > CAIUPE01. The sequence goes on along the minus strand of CAMCXA010000034.1, from coordinate 14,103 downwards.
GGACCCAAAGCGGCGCGTCCGTCGCCGCGACGCGAGAAGGGCGTCGGGCCGGAGCCTTTCAACTGGATGTCGCGTAGTCTTCCGTCACGATCAATGACTTCGCCGATCAGAATGGCGCGGCCATCGCCGAGTTGGGGCACAAAATTGCCGAATTGATGACCGGCATAGGCGATGGCAACGGGGTCGGCGCCAGCAGGAAGGTCGTTGCCGGAGAATAGTCTCGCTAGGGTTTGCGCATCCGCAAGGCGTGTATCAAGGCGCAGTTCTTCTGCAAGTGCGTGATTAAAGGCGATCAAGCGGGGGCGCGCGACCGGCGTTGGCTGAACCCGCGCGAAAAAAGCGTCCGGCAACGCGGCGTAGCTGTTCCGGAAAGTCGCAATCAGCGGGTTCACTGTCAAGAATGACTGCTCCGGTTGCGAATGCGGCGGACAATCATGGCGACCGCGATGATCGTCACGGGAACAATGATCGCCGTTGCCGTGGACAATTCGAAGGGGAACAGATTGGCTTCCTTTGCACCCTTGATCACATAGGTCGCGAGGCCGACGACATAATAGCTGATGGCGGCGATGGACAGTCCTTCCACCGTTTGCTGAAGTCTGAGCTGCATCTGCGCGCGCGCGTCCATCGACCCCAGCAGGGCCTGATTTTGTTGTTCGATTTCGACATCAACCCGTGTCCGAAGGAGATTTGCTGCGCGCGTCAGTTTGCGGGAGAGATTGGCTTGGCGTTCCTCCAGCATCTGGCATGTTCTCATGGCAGGTGCGACGCGGCGCTGCAGGAAGGCTGCGAGTGTTGACCATCCCGGGATGGGCTGTTCGCCAATGGCGGTCAATCTTTGTTGCACAATCGAATCATAGGCGCGGCTTGCGCCGAAACGATATCCGGAAATCGCCGAGTCGGCCTCGAGCCGGGCGGCCAGCGCGGTCAGTTCGTCGAGCAGAAGCTGGTCATTGGCAACACCATCCGTTGCGGTCATTTCCCGCGCGATCCTGACGAGAGCATCTTCGATCGTCTTGACGGCCGGAGCTGTGCGCAAGGCTTCTGGCAGGCCGAGAAGGGACAGCATACGATAGGTTTCGATTTCCAGTAGACGCTGCACCAGACCGCCAGCACGTGCGGGTGTCAGCGATTTGTTCACAACAAGGAGCCGGATGAAGCCCTCGTCATCCGAGACAAAATCGGTTGCAACGATGGCAGCGCCACTTTCCACGCTCGAAATGACTGTTCCGGCGGGTGCGAAATAATCCTCAGGTTTTAGCGAGTCGTGATGCGGAACGAAATGAAGATCAACCGAGACGAGATGCGGCCCGGGCTGGGGTAATGCCCGCATCAATTCCGCACGGGTGCCTGAAGAAAGGGTGAAGGGTTCAGTCGAGGGCGACGGCAATTCCCACGTATAGGTGGTGAATTCGGAATGTTGCTCCCATTTGACGCTAAAATCGCGGATTTTCAAACGGTGATGTTTGGCGTGGCCGAGCGGTGGTTCCACATGATTGGCATGACAAAAAGCCTCAAAGGCCGCGCGATCTGCCATGGCCTGAGGTGCATCCGTCATGAACGCGAACAGAACGATACGGGATGGCGAGGAAATCGGATGGAAGGGCCGCGCATGGACTTCTGCGAGCGCAACGGAACGATCAGGATGGGCTTTGAAGTGATCTGTCATTTTGGAAGGGAGTGCCGATTGATGATGGGATGATTGCAGAAACATAAGCGAGAATTTTGTATTTTCTTATTGTGGCCTGATCTTGCGAATATCACAACCGTGATATCTTTGACTAACCTTTGCGTTGATCGGTCACACGGTCCGTGGCCTCCACACAGTGATGCATGCTGATCACGGCCTATCGGTCCGGTTTATTATTCACGAACAGCAGTGGCCGGATGAGCGATGCGCACAGCTCTTTGACGCGCGAAGGATGAGCTTCAGATGCTCTTTGGGTCTGTATCGGGGTCGTCGAAAAACTGCTTGAGCCCGCGGCTTCGCTCATCTGCGTCAAGCTCTTCCTCTGCAAGCTGTTGTTCTTGGGCGAGAAGTGCCCGGCCTTCATTGGAAATCGTGACAATTGCACCGGAATTGCCGTGATCGATGGTTTGTTCGTCGTCTTTATCAATTTCGCGTGGAGGTGCCGACCGCACAGCCGATATCCGGCGGATGGGTGCCGTTCTCGAAACGCCCGGATTGAAATCGATACGCATATTGATCGCCTCGAAACAGGTTCAAGCATTAGAGACGGCTTGAGTTAAGAAAATTATAGCTTCTCGCGCGAAACCCGGTGATCGGCCTTGAGCATGTAGATGCCCGCCGCAATCACGATTGTGACGCCCGTAATGGTAAAACTGTCCGGACGGTCACCAAACATGATGAAACCCCAAAGCACCGCCCAGAACATCGACGTATATTCAAAGGGCGCAACGAAGGACGCATCCGCCAAGCTGTAGGCGAAAATGAAGAGCGGGATCAGCAAGGCGGATGAAACGCCCAAGATCACGATCAGCCAAAAATCGAAAGCGGACGGCCAAACCCACTCACGGGTCAGAAAATGCATGCTGGCATGGTCGATGTCGTTGAAGGCACCCGTGCCGAAAACGACTGCGAGACCCACATAGAGAAGCGTGAAAATGGTGACCTGCCAGAAGGCGGTAATGGCCGGCTTCAGATCATGCCCGAGTTGGCGGGTGATCACTTGTCCGGATCCGTAGAGAAACGCCGAGGCAAGGGCCAGAAGGGCTGCCGGTTCGAAGACGGACGCGCCCGGACGGATCATGATCATGACCCCTAAAAAACCTGCAATGGTTGCAAGCCACCGATGAATGCCAACTTTTTCGCCGAGAAAAAACGGAACGATCCCCGCGACAAAGAAGGGCATGGTGAAATAGATCGCGACCGCATCGGCCAAGGTCAGAACTGCGACCGACAGTGTGAAGCACAGATTCCCGATCCCGATCAGCGAGGAGCGCAACAGGGTCCAGCCAAGCTTGGGGTGGAACAGTTCACGCTGTGCATTTTTGATCACGACGTAAGCCAACCCGAAGGGCAGGGAAATCAGGTACCGGAACGTATTGATTTCGTGAATCGGGTAGTCGGCGCTGAGTAATTTCAGCAATGCATCACTCGAAGCGGCAACTGCCATGGCGATGATGATATAGACGGACGCGGTAAGTTTGTTATCTTTTGACGGAGACATGAAGCGGCCGGTCGGGTTTATCGCAGACGGAGATATACCGTTTCAGCACGTCAGGCGTGCTTGCCGCGGCGGAGTGGAATGCTGGTGCGTGGTGCTACCGGTTCGGTCTTTTGCTGCTCAACGATGATCGCAACCGCCTTTTTGGCGTTTTCATACCAGTCACTGTTTTTGTGAGCGGAACGTGCGCCGATGCCAGGCTTCTTCTTTGCCTTGGCCGACACATTTTTCACGACATCAACGGGCTTTTCAGGTCTTTCCATTGGAACAGTCTATAATGGTTAACGATTATTAAGGGAAGGTCCCTTCGCCAGAAAAGTCAGATATCTTTTTTCTTGAGTGGAAACAGACTGGCATCCGCGGTGAACATGACTATGCTGGCTGTAGGATGGCCAAGCCGTTGGTCTGTGATTTGGCCGAAGAGAGATATGACAAAAGCCCGGACCTTGCTGATCATGCGTGACGCTGCCGCGATAAGCATTGTGGGGCTGTTTTTGTTCCCGATTTTCTGGTGGGGACTGAATTCGATCAAACCGGTGTCTGCCCTGTTTGACAAGGACCGGATCGTCTTTTTCGATTTTGAACCGAGTTTTATCAATTATTGGGTGACATTTTCGGGCGACGGGCCGGGCGTCTATGATGCGCGGCAGGCGATTGCGGACACGCTGATCGTTGCCTTGGGCTCGACAGCTCTGGTCGTTGCGATCGGGCTTTTTGCCGCCTATGCCCTGTCGCGACTAAGTTTCCGGACGAAGCGGCTTTACATCGGCTTGACGATTTTTCAGCGCTTTACGCCGCCAATAGCGATCATCATTCCGATTGTATCGATTTTCCACACAATCGGCTTGTTCGACACCCATGTCGGGTTGATCCTGATGCATACAGTGATGAATTTGCCGATTGCGATCCTGATGCTGAAATCATTTTTCGACGAGATCCCGGCAGAGATCGACGACGCGGCGATGATCGACGGTGCCTCCCGCGTAATGATCCTTTTCAGGATATGTATGCCGTTGATCAAAGGCGGGATCGCCGCGACCGCCGTACTCTGTTTCATTTTTTCCTGGACAGAGTTCCTGATGGCCTTGTTCATCACCAACACGATTTACACATTGCCGGTGAAACTGAGCATTGTGGGAACGATGACATCGGGATTTTCTTCCGCACTCGGAACTGTTGCCATGTTTCCAACCCTCATCTTCATTTTCTTTGTCCAGAAACATTTGATGCGCGGGTTGACGCTCGGCATGCAGAAGGATGCGTGACAGCCAGTGGGCCGTTTACGAATGTTCCGCGCCAAAACTTGCCGATTGGGTGAGCGCAGTCTCAACCAGCCAGTCGCGGAAACGGTTGACATGGTCGCGCTTCAATCTCACATCGGGGGGCTCGAGAATGTAATAGGTTTTGTTGGAATGAACGGCGACTTCCGATAATGCGATCAGTCTACCGGCCTCCAGATCATCTTTCAGGAGTGAGGACGGACATAACGCGATCCCGTGGCCTGCCAAAGTTGCCGAGCGCAGAAGATTGAAATCCTCAAAAATCGGGCCCGGCAAATGTGCGGGAGCCGCAACGCCAGCCTGACGAAACCAATCCGTCCATCCCGGCCACGCATTGTCATGCAAAAGGTTCTTCGAGAGAAGGTCTGCCGGGCTCGAAACGGACCCGATCGAGTTGAGATAATTCCGGCTGCAGACGGGCACATAGATGCCATCTAGAAAACGGGTGGCTCGCGCGGTTCCAAAGGGCGGAGAGCCATAAACAATGGCGATATCAATATCGTTGAAATCAATCGCCTTATTGTGAAAAGCGTAAAGCAATTTCACTTCGGTTCCGGGATGGGACTGCCAGAAATCACTCAAACGCGGAATCAACCAGCAGGTTGCGACCGACGGAATGGAGGCGATGGTGATCGTGTTCTTGACATCGGGGGTGGCAATGCTCTGGCAGGTGGCCGAAATATTTCCGAACGCATCGGTCAGGCTTGAAGCCAGTTCCTTGCCTTTTGCCGTCAGTACCGTTCTTCGGCCGTGCCTGTCGAACAGGGGAAATCCGAACCATTCCTCGAGTTGCTTGATTTGATGGCTGACTGCGGAATGGGTAACACACAGTTCATTCGCTGCGTTGGTGAAACTGGCATGCCGGGCGGCAGCTTCAAAACTGCGCAGGGCGTTCAGCGGTGGAAGACGTTGCATGCGTTTCCCTTATTGCAATTTTTTTCACATAGGATGTGAGGGATCATCTTTTGACAGCAAGTAATTTACAAGGAAAATCAGCACCAGACAAAAATATTCGACTTCTGTTAATGAAAATTCATTCACCTTCTATCCAAGGATCATACCAGATGATGGATCGTTCTGATCGCCCTCGCATGACAGACTACCGCCATAATGGCTCAAAGGCTCAGCCGACCTTCTCGGCTGGCGAGATGAAACGCCGTCAGGACGGCATCCGCGCGCACATGGCAGCCCATCAGATCGATGCTGCCTTGTTCACGTCGTATCACAATATTTGCTACCTCTCGGACTTTCTCTACTGCTATTTTGGCCGCCGTTACGGACTTGTGATCGATCATACAAAGGCAACGTCAATCACTGCTGCCATTGATGGCGGCCAGCCCTGGCGCCGGACTTTCGGTGATAATGTCACCTATACGGATTGGCAGAAGGATAATTACTTCCACGCATTACGCGATTTGACAAAAGGCGCCAAGCGCATCGGAATCGAGTTTGATCATGTCAATCTGGATTTGCGCCGCGAGCTGGAAAATGAATTGCCGGGCGTCGAATTCGTTGATATCGCGGCACCCTCGATGCGGCAGAGAATGATCAAGTCGGACGAGGAAATCGCGCATATCACCAAGATGACGCGGATTGCCGACCTCGGCGGCGCTGCCTGTGTCGAAGCGATCGGCATCGGCGTTCCGGAGCACGAAGTTGCACTGCACTCGACGCAGGCCATGGTGCGCGAGATTGCCCGCATTTGGCCGGATGGCGAATTGATGGATACATGGACCTGGTTCCAGTCGGGCATCAACACGGATGGCGCGCATAATCCTGTCACGAGCCGCAAGATCGAGGAAGGCGATATTTTGAGCCTCAACTGTTTCCCGATGGTTGCGGGATATTATGTTGCGCTTGAACGGACACTCTTTGCTGGTCATGCCTCGCGCGAGCATCAACGCTTATGGGAGATCAACTGCCATGTGCATGACGAGGGCAAGAAGCTTCTTGTTCCGGGCGCGCGCTGCTCGGATATCGCCCGGCAGTTGAACGATATTTATGCGGGGCATCAATTGTTGCAATACCGCACCTTCGGATATGGTCACTCATTCGGTGTGCTTTGCCATTATTATGGGCGTGAAGGCGGGCTAGAATTGCGGGAGGATTGTGATACCGTCCTCGCGCCGGGCATGGTGATTTCGATGGAACCGATGATCATGGTTCCAGAGGGTCGTCCGGGTGCCGGTGGTTATCGCGAGCACGATATTCTCGTGATTACCGAGGATGGAAATCGCAATATTACCGGCTTCCCCTATGGCCCGGAGCATTTGATCATCAAGAAATGATCGGGCACTAGTGTCACGGCGGGTGATTGGTTATTGTTGCCGGTAATGTGCCGGAAAAGCCACTGCATCGGCGCTTTGTGCCTCGGTGGAACGGGAGAACGGGTATCTATGGCTGAACCAATGGTCCGGTTTCTCAATGTGCAGAAGAGCTATGACGGCGAGACACTCGTCGTCAAAAATCTCAATCTGGACGTTGCACGCGGCGAGTTTCTGACCATGCTCGGCCCATCGGGTTCGGGAAAGACGACAAGCCTGATGATGCTTGCGGGATTCGAGCCTGCGACCCATGGCGAGATTTTTCTCAATGGCCAGCCGATCAATCGCGTGCCGCCCCACCAGCGTGGTATCGGAATGGTTTTCCAGAATTACGCCCTGTTCCCGCACATGACTGTCGCGGAAAACCTCGCCTTCCCCTTGAAAGTTCGCAAAATTGGACAGAGCGAAATTGCAGAGCGCGTCCAGAAGGCGCTGGATATGGTGGAGATGCCCGCTTTTGGTAACCGCCGCCCGGCACAATTGTCCGGCGGGCAGCAGCAGCGCGTTGCGGTGGCACGAGCGCTTGTTTTCGAGCCAATGCTTGTTTTGATGGACGAGCCGCTGGGTGCGCTGGACAAGAACCTACGCGAACAGATGCAGTATGAAATCAAACATTTGCATGACCGTCTCGGGATCACCATCGTGTATGTCACACATGACCAAACCGAGGCGCTGACCATGTCGGACCGGATCGCGGTCTTCAACGATGGTGAAATCCAGCAATTATCGACGCCGTCGGAGCTTTATGAACGCCCGAAAAACGCATTCGTCGCGCAATTTATCGGCGAGAACAACAAGTTGACCGGTTCAGTCGAAACATTGGATGCGGCAGGTGAATGCCGTGTGCGTTTGAAAAGCGGTGATGTAGTTCAAGCCTCGGCCATTGCGGTGAAGCGTGTCGGGGACCAGACCTTGCTGTCGGTGCGGCCCGAGCGGATTGTTGTTAATCCGGTTGCCGGAAGCTGCACAAATATTCTTCAGGGCCGTGTCGAGGAGACGATCTATCTCGGCGATCACATCCGCATGCGGCTATCTGTTGCGGGGACGGACCAGTTCATTGTGAAATTCCAGAACGGGCCGGAGAGTGGCCGGATGGACGCCGGTGCGCCCGTCACGGTCGGATGGTCTGTCGAGGATTGCCGGGCGCTCGAACTTGCCTAGGACTTGATCCCGCGCAAACGTTCATTTCGCCGCCTCAGCATTTCGAGGCTTGCCAGCATCGCCACCGAGAGCACGATCAACACCGTTGCAGCGGCTGTAATGGTCGGGCTGATCATTTCCCGGATCCCTGAAAACATCTGGCGGGGCAGCGTGCGCTGATCCGGACCGGCGATGAAGAGCACAACGACAACTTCGTCGAAAGATGTGACAAACGCAAAGAGCGCTCCCGAGATAACGCCGGGCAGGATCAATGGCAGCATGATCTGGAAAAACACTGTTTGAGGTTTGGCACCCAAACTCGCTCCGGCGCGCAACAGGCTCCGGTCAAACCCTGAAAGGGTCGCAGTTACCGTGATGATGACAAACGGCGTCGCCAGCACCGAATGCGCCAGAATGATCCCGACAAACGATCCCGTCATGCCGAGGCGAGCATAGAAAAAGAACATTCCGACGGCGGAAATGATGACCGGTACAATGAGCGGCGAGATCAGGACACTCATAATCAGCGGACGACCGGGAATCCGCGCCATTGTGAGCCCGAGTGCCGCCAGCGTGCCCAGAAACGTCGAGACAATCGTCGTGGCGATCGCAATGATCATGCTGTTCTTGATGGCAAACAACCAGCGTTCGCTCAGAAAGAACTCTTCATACCAGCGCAGTGATATGCCGGAGAGAGGATAGCTGAAATAGGGCTCCGGATTGAAGGATAGCGGCATGATGACGAGGATCGGAGCGATCAGAAACAACAACACCAGAGCACTGAAGATACGCACTCCCCAATAGGAGAGTTTTTCTGTGGTCGTGGCATAGGTTGGAAGCGACATTTCCGATTACCCGAGCTTGACATTGTCGATGCCGACAAGCCGGTCATAGACGAGATAGAGAATGATCGTTGCGCCGAGCAGAATGGCACCGAGCGCGCTTGCTTTCCCCCAATTGAGGTCCCGGTTCATCGCATCTGCAATGACGCCGGACACCATTTGGTCCGTGGGGCCGCCGACGAGCGCGGGCGTGATATAATATCCCAAACACAGGATAAAGGTGAGCAGGCATCCTGCAGCAATGCCGGGCAATGTCTGAGGCATATAGACTTTGACGAAAGCATAGGTGGGGCCTGCGCCGAGCGAGCGCGCGGCGCGCATATAGCTTGGCGAGATCGTTTTCATCACACTGTAGATCGGCAACAGGGTGAATGGCAGCTGGATATGGGTCATCGCGACAATCGTCCCGAAGCGGCTGAAAATCAGTTTCAAGGGTTCGTTTGTGACGCCGAGAGCAATCAAGAATTCATTCATGGCACCGTTGTCCTGCAGCAAAACGAACCATGCTGTCGTCCGGACAAGCAAAGACGTCCAGAACGGGAGCAACACGAAAATCAGTAAAAGATTGGCGGTTCGCGTCGGAAGATTGGCAAGAAGCCACGCAACCGGATAGCCGAGAACAAGCGTGGCCAGTGTCACGGTCAAGCTGATCAGAAGGGTTCTTAGATAGATTGATTTGTAGATGGCGCGATCTTCAGGCATTGCAACGACCTGCCCGGCTTCGTCGAGCTTCAGATCAAGCGCATTCAGCAGGTAATTCGGCGTGAAGATCGAGTGGCCGCGCTGGATGATCACCCATGTCGAGGTGTTCGCGAGCATGGGCTCCATTGCAATAACCGCTGATTTGAACGGCGGCTGATCCAGTTTTTCGATCTTTTTTGCTGCATTCTGGATCTTGGAGCGAATACCGGATATTTCGTAATTGAGGCGTTTTCCGAGAAGCGGAACGGTTCCGTTCTGCTGGTTGATTTTGATGTCCGCGACGAAAGCCGCAAATGCGCTCTCGGGCGGCAAATCCTTTCCATCCCACTCGACTAATGCTTCCACTGTTGCGGGCAGCAAATTGCGGATGCCGGGATCGACGAAGGAATTCATCAACAGGGTGCCGATCGGCATCACGAAACTGAAAATGATGAAGATGAAAAGCGGCAAAACAAGACCGAGCGCCTTGAGTTTTTGCCGCAGTTCTGTCCGCTTCAGCCTCTGCTTCAGCGGTACACCGTCAATCGTGAGTTCCGCGGCAGATGTCACAAGCGGGCCTTATCGTTTATCGTCAAAAAAGGAGGCGGATTTTGGCCGCCTCCAGATTTTTAGGCAAGGGTTACTTCGCAAGCCATGAACTGAAGCGTTCACGCAGCTCGTCACCATTATCCGACCAGAAGCTCGGATCAACTTCCCATGCTGTTTTCATGTTTTCAGGTGCGGTTGGCAGATCGGGCAGGATATCTGCCTTGATCTTCGCAATCGCATCCTTGTTCGCAGGACCATACGAAATGTAATTGGTCTGATCTGCCTGTGTTTCCGCACCCGATGCGAAAGCGATGAATTTCATTGCTGCATCGCGGTTTTTGGCACCCTTCGGCATGGCCCAGACGTCCCAATCAAGTCCCTGATTGTCCCAGATGATCTTGAACGGCTTGTTGTCCTTCTTGATGGCGTTGAAAATCCGGCCATTCCATGCCGACGTGATCACAACCTGGCCATCGGCAAGCAATTGCGGCGGTTGGGCACCTGCTTCCCACCACACAACCTGGCTCTTGATCGTATCGAGCTTCTTGAAGGCGCGGTCTACGCCTTCCTTGGTGCCCAGCACCTTGTATACTTCCGCACGGGCGACGCCATCGGCAATCAGCGCCCATTCGAGATTGGCGACAGGAGATTTCTGGAGCGCGCGCTTGCCGGGGAATGTCTTGAGATCGAAAACATCGGCCATTTTGGTCGGGGCTGGCTTCAACTTTGTTGTGTCAAATGCAAACACATAACCATAGATGATTGTTGGAACGCCGCAATCGAAGCGGTCAGCGCCAATGAACTTGGATTTGTCGAGCCCGAGTTTGGCATAATCAACCTTTTCGATAATGCCTTCGGCGCAGGCCTGAAGTGTTGTCGGCGCATCAAGATCGAAAACGTCGGTTTTAACGGCACCCGAGTCTACTTCCGATTTAATCTTTGCCAATTCGAAATTGTATTCGTCTTCGACAACTTTGATACCGGTAGCCTTCTCGAAGGGTTTGAAATATGCCTTCTGCTGGCTTTCCTGATAGGCGCCGCCGCCGGAAAGAATATTGACTTGTTGGGCTTGCGCAGTCGAGACCATCGCGGCCCCTGCCAGCAAAGCAAATGCGAGACTGATATTTTTCATCTGGATCATACTCCCCTTTTCCGGGCCGGGCCCGGTGCGTCTACGTTGAAAATAATTGGTAGTTCTCTTCCATCTTGAAGGCCAAGAGTTTATTGGATTTAAAGGGGTGTCAATTGAATTCCTCTCGATTTGGTTGTGAGAAAAACTCATCAAAAAGTTGGGTGTTTTTGGCCCTACAAGTAGGGCCTTTTGTACTTGTTCAACCGCGACTGAATGCACAATCGTCAGATTATTACGCATTGATCTGACATAATCCCCATCAAGAAAATTTCCGATCCACCCAGTCCAGCGTCCGGAAATAGCGACCGATCCACGGGAGAAACCATGTCGAGCCGTTATAGAGCGGGTGATCGGGAAATTCGGGCTGGTCGAACGCGCAAATCGTATTGCCGCCGCCAATAATTTTCTTCGCGGTCTGATGGCCGAGATAGGTCATCATCGCGACGCCGGATCCATTGCAACCCAAGGCAAAATGGAGATTATCCATCTTGCCCATATGCGGCATTTCGTCGAGCGTGAAGGCGACATTGCCAGTCCAGGCATGGGTGATCGAGGTGCCCTTCAATTGCGGGAAGCGGTCTGTCATGAATTCGTGCAGGATACTCGCTGTTTCGACCGGGTCGGTATGGCCGAATTTGGCACGGCCGCCGAAAATCAGACGCTTGCCGTCCGGCGACATGCGGTAATAGGTCAGGACGCGCCGTGTGTCGGCGAAGGAGCGGTTTTTCGGGCTGAGCGAGGCCGCAATATCGGGCGGCAATTCCTCGGTCGCGATAATGTAGGACCCGACCGGCACGACACGCCGTTTGAATTGCGGTGTCACATCACCCGTATAACCATTCGTCGCGATGATCACATCTCCAGCTTTGATCGTGCCGCGTGGCGTATCGACCATCCAGTGCGAGCCTGATTGGGTGAGCTTGTTTACGGGAGTTTTCGATGCGATCCGGATGTCCCGTGCGGTGCAGAGATCAAGCAGACCTTTGAAATAGAGTGCGGGGTGGATAATCGCCGCCCGGCCGATCACAATCCCGCCGCGATAATAATCTGATCCGATTTCCTCGCGCTGGCGATCCGGTGGCACCAGATAGGCTTCCGATTGCGCATGCTCGTTCAACGTGTCCATTTTGCTGACCATGCTGTCATAATGGCTTTTGCACCATGCGCCGAGGAAATAGCCCGATTTTGTCCAGGCGCAGTCAATTTTCTCGCGCTCGATCAATTCCTCGATATGGCTGAACGCGTCGGCGGCATCGGTGAGAAAGGGGGCAGCTTCATTGGGCGTCATCGCCTTGGAGAGGTAGCGCTTGCCGACATTGACGCCGCCTGAAACCATGCCGCCATTGCGGCTTGAGCCGCCATAGCCCGGTTCATTTGCATCAAGCACAAGGCATTCAATCCCGCTTCTGTGCAATTCCAGCGCCGCCGAGAGCCCGGCATAGCCTGCGCCGACAATAACAACGCGCACTTCTTTGGGAAGCGGCACTTCCGGCAAGGGTTGCGGCTCATAGGCATCCCACCAAAAGGGTTTTGCTTTGAAGTCGGGATGAAAGATCGTGCTCTTTGCCATGTTTGCCTGCCGGTTGACTGTTTGTGGCAGGATAATGGTATTCGGCGCTCTGGCAAGGAATTGATGCTGTTTTATCGGGATGAACCGGAATTATCGCTTTGAAACGATTGCAACGCCACCGCCTCAATAGCCAGTCAAAGAGTCTTCATCAGCAATATCAAGTCTTTCCCATCGGGCCGGGTTGGTGCGGGATTGTTGTTTGACGAAGCGGTATTCGGTTTGGTTCCAAGGTTTAATCAGGTTTGTTTGATTATCGAGGACAAATACGCCGCGATCCGTCCGGACGAGCAATACGGCATGGCCATTATCTGTCGTGTCGCGTACCACCGCGAGGGACAGATTTTCAATTGCTATGCCCGCTTTGATGAGCATTTTCCGCTTCAATAGAGAAAAATCCTCACAATCGCCCTTTCCGTCATCCGGATAATCCCAATGCTCGGGCAGTCCCCAATGCTCCTGATCCGTGATGGCGGTTACGGAGGCATTGACGTCCCTGTTCACCTTGTTCAGGAGCTTCCATAGTTTCGGTGTCAGGCGTGTGTTTTCCGGAGCAAGCGTTTGATTGACACACTCGCCCGGATACCTGCGGCAAAAATCCGACCACCCCCAAGGCGGGTTTGCCTTCGTGCCTGCCGGCAGTTGAGCGCTGGCAACAGGGCCTCTCTGCGCGTCTTCGGTCAACGCGGATGCCGGGCTCAAAGCAAATATAATTATATTAAATATCGTAATAAATATCTTCATGTAAATAAAATTTTTGAAAATAAAGGATATAAAGCACAAGTTTATCAAGATATATTCTGATATTATTATAATATAAAAAATACAAATTTAGTATTTTGGGTATTTCCAGGAACAAGGTAAATTTTGTTTGATTTTAAGGATGAGATAGCGTTCTTGAAATCTCTTGATGCGATGAGAGGCCGGACCCTGTAACAAATCCAGATCAGGAGCAGTTCGCGACTGTGCGGCGCTCCGAGCCCATGCTGAATGTTTCAGGCACTGTGGTTGGTCTGTGTCTGGCGATGCTTGGCATCCATTTTTACATAACCATGCTCAATGCTGATGACGCATTGGCGATTTCTCTGGATTTCAGTTTCATCCCTGCCGAATTCGCGCGCTGGGCCGGGATAGGTCTCGCTCCCGTCGCGCCGCTTGAAGAGTTTACAGCGGAGACGGACCTTGCTGCTTTCAACCATGTCCTCGCCGCGTATTTCCAAGAGCATCCGAGTCAGGCGCCGTGGACGCTGGTCACCCACGCTTTTTTCCACGCAGGCTGGACGCATGTGATTGTGAATGCCGTCTGGTTGCTCGCCTTTGGCGGCGTGGTCGCGCGGCGTATTGGCGGGGTGAGGCTGCTGGTTTTGTTTTGTATTTGTGCGATTGGTGGCGCTCTGGCG
>CAMCXA010000033.1 GCA_945883115.1 Alsobacter soli | reverse complement strand
GAGTTCAGGCACGGGATCATCCGCACGCATCTCGATCACCGGCTCCGGCTCGACGGCGGCCACGGGGTCGGCACTGATCGTCTCGGCGGTTGGAACGTCAATCAAAGTGTCGGCAAGAGCTGTTTCAACCACTGGCGCCGTGGGGATGTCGGCCGGAGGCGCATCAGGCGGGGTCTCGGCGTCCTCCGGTTCAACCGCCTGCTCGTTCGCTGCTTCGGCTGATGCCTCCTCTTTCGGCTCCTCCTGCGCACTGATCACGTCATCGGGCTGCGATTCATCCGGCTCCACTTCATCCGGCGGTGCCTCGGCAGGAACAGTTTCTTCGGTCACATCCGAAAACACGTCCACCACGCCCTGCGCCAGAAGCTCCTCCAGATCATGCGGTGTCAGATCGATCACATGGCCGATCATCAACTGTACGCCGCGAACGACACACCCCTTCAAAACACGAACCCGGACCCACTCCTCGCCCTCATGGTCCGCTTCCGTCTCCGCGCTGACCGTCTCGGGCGGCATCTCGATCACTGGCTCACCGAGTTGTTTATCCTCGGCGTAGAGCAGCACCAGAGCCTGCCAATGACGCAACAAGCTGATCCGCCGTTCCATTTCCAGCCCGGAAGGCGCGTGTTTGCGCGCTGATGCCTTGTACGCGGATTTGATTTGAACAAGAATCTCCCAGCGCTCCTTCGCGTCGAGAGCGCGCAGCGGCATTTTGTCGAGCTTACTCAGTAACTGGTCCGGCGTCATTCACTCTCGATCGATTGGCTTGTTCCCCGAAACCGCCAAAACGGTCGGTCCCGGTTACGCGCATGATCACATGGCGGGTCCATGATACCGTGGAAGGACGGGTTTTAGAAAAATATCTTTAGCCGAGACGTGTTTGCCGCTCCGCCGCATAGAGCGCCCGGAACCGTTTCAAGCGCGGCGCATAGAGGCTCTCCAACGCCGCATTTGGCTCAAACCGGCGTTTCACCGCAGGCCGCGTGCAAATCTCCGCTTCGGTTCCGATCTTTGCCGCCAGCATCCCGAGCCGCGCCGCGCCAATTGCGCCGCCGGTCTCCGCGCCCGCCGGCAGATCCAGCGGGAAGCGGATAATGTCGGCCAGCATCTGCCCCCAGAACTCGCTCCGCGCGCCGCCTCCGACGAGGAAACAGCTTTTCAGATCAGCCCCCGCCTCCTGCATCACGTCGAACCCGTCCGCCATGCAGAAGGACACGCCTTCCATCACCGCATAGGCCATCGACACCCGGTCATGCTCCGCCCGCAATCCGGCAAACATGCTCGATGCTTCAGGGTCGTTATGTGGCGTCCGTTCGCCCGTCAGATAGGGCAGAAAAATCGGCGCATTGCGTTGCCGCGTCGTATCTTTCGCAAACGCCTCGACATCGCGAATCAACCCGCCAATATCGCCTGACGCGCCAATGATTTCAGCATACCATGACAGCGCGGACGCCGCCGACAACATCACAGACATGCCATGCCACCGCCCCGGAAGCGCATGGCACATGGAGTGCAACCCGCGCTCAGGTTTTGCAATCACACGGTCCGTCACACCGAAGATCACACCCGAGGTTCCCATCGACAGGATGCCCTGCCCCGCACTCACCGCGCCAATCCCCACAGCCGCAGCCGCATTGTCGCCCGCACCCCCCGCAATCGTCACGGACCCGGGTGTCAACCCCCACTCGCGCGACAGCGTATCCGAAACCATCGCCGACGGATCGGACCCTTCGACGAGATCAGCCACATAAGAGCGGTCAATGCCGCTCGCCGCTAGCAAAATATCGTCCCATTTGCGCCCCGCCACATCGTGCCAAAGCGTGCCGCCCGCATCCGACATTTCCGCCACATAGGCGCCTGAAAGGCGAAACCGGATGTAATCCTTCGGCAGCAAAACCTTCCGCGTCGCCTTGAACACCTCCGGCTCGTGCTTGCGCACCCACAGAACCTTCGGCGCCGTAAACCCGGCCATCGGCAAATTCGAGGCGCGCGCGAGAAAATTGGGCACACTCGCACCAAGTTCGCGCCCCTCAAGGCCGCTGCGACCGTCATTCCAAAGAATCGCAGGGCGCAACACGCGTCCCTCGCCATCGAGAAACACCGCGCCATGTTGCTGGCCGGAAAGGCCGATGGCCTTCAGCTGCTGAAAGCCTGAAGGGCTTGTCTGCCTGAGACTTGCCACCGCCGCCAGACACGCCTGCCACCACTCTTCAGGGTCTTGCTCGGACCACAGCGGATAGGGCCGCGAAATGCTGACCGGGATGTTTGCCTCCGCCACGATATTCTGCTTCTCGTCGACAAGAAGCGCCTTGATTGATGAAGTCCCGATATCAAATCCGAGAAAAGTGCTCATTTCCGTCCCCCTATAGGATTTTAACCGACATGCTCCCCAGCACGCCATAATCGACTGTCACCAGATCTCCCGGCGCAATCACAACCGGCGTGATGCAAGTGCCGGTCGTCACCCGATCACCCGCTAGGATGCCGCCGCAATGGTTGGCAACCTCGTTCACAAGCCAGGCCAGCGCGTCCCGCGGGTCGCCCAGCACCGCTTTCCCTGTTCCCGACGCCACCTCTTTGCCATTCTTCATCGCGGTCACACGATGCGCGGACAGGTCAATCCCGCGCCAAGCATAATCAACCGCGTCGCCGAGCATCAGCCACGACGCACATGCCGAGTCCGCAATCAAATGCGGCGCCCCCACTTTCGTGAAATCGGAATACCGCGAATCCGGAACTTCAATCGAGAGATGAAGCCCCGCGACTGCCTCCATCACCTCCTCCGTCGAATAAGGCTCGGCCCGTTTCGGCAGGGCTTTGGCGAAGGAGAAGGCAAATTCACCCTCCGCGACCCGCATCTGGTTCTTGCCAAGCGTCACGGTTCCATTGGCCGGAAGCAAACGGCGCGAGAGAATGCGTCCGGCAATCGGACCATCGACATTGATATGGTGCTGGCCTGCTTCGCTCGTCGCCGCAATCTTCCAGCCGATCACCCGGTCGCCCGATTGGGCGGCAATCTCCGCGCCGATCCGGTAGCCATCCGCACGGGTTCGGGGAGCAAGATCATCCGGCAAAAAGTCCAGCATCGTCTCGCTGCGCCAATGCTTCAAAAGCAACGCTGCCGCCTGTCCCGTCTGTTCCGATGCTGCTGTCACGACGCCCCCTATGCAGAACGCATCCGTTCCGAAGGAGTTCAGACTATCCATTCCGCACACACAAATCATCCCCTGAAATCTTTTTGCACGGCCAAATTATCGATCAGCAAATCCGGATGACTATGTTAAGCTTGATCCTAGTTTCACGGTGCAGGTCTAATAACACGATGCCGATTTGCGTCAGAGATCCCTGGCGGGTTCAATATTTCGAGAACACCTCTTGTCCGCCGGAAACGCGTATCCCGGTCGATGATATGGATGCGTGGGCATGGAACAAGGAACATCGCTGGATTTACGACCGGCTCGCCGTCGCACTCAGCCAAAAGCTCCCTGCCGGACCGCATGGCGCGGAGCCGGATGCATTCCCTGTCTTCTCCAAACCTATCACTAACCTCAAAGGCATGGGCATAGGCAGCCGGATCATCCAAACCCGCGCGGAATACGAAAGAACCTATGAAGCAGGGCATTTCTGGATGCCCGTTCTCACCGGACCGCATCTTTCAACCGATGTTGCCGTGATCGATTCCAAAATCGTTTGGGCGCGTCACGCCATTGGCGAGCCGTGGCGTGACGGCATGTTCCGGTTCTGGAAAATCATGTCGGAACAGGATCCGTCCCTGCTCGATACATTGACGACATGGTGCAAGTGCAATCTTTACGGCTATTCCGGAATGGTCAATTTCGAATCCATTGGCGGCACGATCATCGAGGCACATCTCCGCTTCGCCGATCAATGGTGCGATCTCTATGGTGCAGGGTGGACAGACGCTTTGGTGAAACTTTACGGCGATAAAGTCTGGCGCTTTGACGACAGCGCCCGTCGCGACGGCTTCTCCATCCCGCTTTTTGCCGACCCTGCCGGCACATACAAGCATCCGCCGGCGAAGAAACAGGCGATGATCCGGGCCATGCCCGAAATCTCCAGCCTCCAGATCACATTTCATGAGAAGAAGTCACTTGACGAGCAAGCCAGACCGCCCGGCGGCATGCGGCTCGCACTGATCAACAGCTGGACATTGCGCGGCGGGATTGACGCCATCAAGCAGGTCGCCACCTGCTTTCCGGCTGAAAATCTAATTATTCGATAAACAGCAAGAAATAACACCCTGTCCATTGTGACAGGTGCCTATGCACCTTATCTAACATAGTGAACTGATTATTGAGATCAGGAGAAACCTTATGAATAAGTCAATTTATCTGGCGATTGCTCTGCTCGTTACCGTCCCGCTTCATGCTGAAGAGACGATGACCGGCCATGGAGCGCATCTGTCATCACCGGCCACCAATGCGGCAACGGAGGCATTTAATGACGCCAATATGCGCATGCATCGGGATATGACGATTGAATATTCCGGCGAACCGGATGTCGATTTTACGCGCGGCATGATCGCCCACCACCGCGGCGCAGTCGAGATGGCCGAGATTGTCATCAAATACGGCAAGGATCCCAAAATCCGGGCGCTTGCGGAAGGCATCATCAAGGCCCAGAAGGAAGAAATCGCCTTCATGGAAAAATGGCTCGCGGGTACAGCAGACTGAGTTGAACGGGGGATTAAGCGCCTTAACGCGCTGCATCCGCCAAAATCAATTCAGCACCTTTCCAGCCGACCATCATGCTCGGGCCGTTCGTATTGCCCGATATGATGTTCGGGAACACTGAAGCATCGCACACACGCAAGCCCGCTACGCCATGAACCCGCAACCGCGAGTCGATCACGGCCTGTGAGGCATTATCAGACATCCGGCAAGTACCCGACGCATGATAGCAGGTGCCGCTGCGCTGCCTGAAATCCGCGATCAATTCCTCGTCCGTGCGGCATTCAGGGCCCGGGCGCAGCTCTTCGTCAATGAAATTTGCAAGAACAGGTTGCGCCGCAATCCCGCGCAGGAACTTCACCGCGTCCAGCATTTCATCCACGTCATGAGTGGTGGAATAGGCGTTCGGCATGATCCGCGGATGCTCGAACGGATCGGACGAGCTGATTTTTATCTCGCCTCGACTGGTTGGCCGGCAATTCGAAACGCCGAGCGAGATCCCCGGAAACGGATCGGGCGTCAGCAGCGGACGTTCACCCTCTTTCGGAATAAGTGTCGAGAATGCCTGCATATAAAGCTGCATATTCGGGCGCGGCTGGGATGGATCGGTTTTGAAAAACCCGCCGCCCTGATTGATGCTCAGACCAAGAGGCCCTTGGCCCGTCGTCAGATACTGGATACCCGCTTTCAATTTGCCCCACCAGGGGCGCAATTTCTCGTTCAGTGTCGGCACGCGCATTTTCCACGTGTAGTTCAGCGCCGCGTGATCTTGCAGATGATTGCCGACATGGGGATTGTCATGACGGATCGCAATGCCGAGAGTCTTCAAATGGTCCGATGGGCCAATCCCAGAAAGCTGCAAGAGTTGCGGGCTGTTGATCGCGCCGCCCGACAGGATCACCTCCCGCCCCGCCTGAGCAAGATGCGTCTGGCCGCGTTGGACATATTCGACGCCCGTCACCCGCATCCCCTCGAAGACCAGTCGCGTCACCTGCGCGCCCGTCTCGACACGCAAATTGGAACGCTTCATTGCGGGCCTTAAAAACGCGCGCGACGCCGATAGTCTGCGGCCACCCTTGATCGTGCAATCATAGAGGCCGGCGCCTTCCTGCGTGACCCCGTTGAAATTCGGGTTGAACGGCAGACCCATCGCCTTCGCCGCTTCGATATACGGGTCACAGAGCGGGTGCTTGCCGGCGCCGAGTTGCGAAATACGCAACGGGCCGCCCTTGCCATTGATCGCCGGATCAGCGCCCTCATAATCCTCAATCGCCCGGTAGGCGGCGCTCACGGGGTCCCAGCCCCAACCCGGGTTTCCTGCGGCTTCCCACTCCTGAAAATCCCGCTTGTCGCCGCGGATATACACCATCGCATTTATCGAGCTCGAACCGCCAAGCACTTTTCCGCGCGGCCAATAATCGCGTTGCCCGCCAAGCCCCGGATCAGGCTCGGCTCGGTACATCCAGTTGACCGCAGGGTCGAAAAACGTCTTGCCATAGCCGAGCGGCATCTGGATGAAGAAGCGCATATCACTGCCCCCAGCCTCGAGCAGGAGCACGGAATATTTGCCATTGGCAGTCAGCCTGTCGGCGAGAACGCAACCGGCCGAACCGGCCCCGACAATCACAAAATCATACGTCATGCGCTCCGCCCTACCCCATCACTTCCGAAAACGTCAAACGCCATCGCACAACCCGAATGACTGCGACCCATCGCGTCCGCGATAAACCGACTACACAAGACGTCAATCATCCCCGATGATTGATTAAAGCGTGACTGAAGCCGGCTGCGATATTCTAGTTTCGACACAAATTTGCATCGAGGCTTCGGTAACATTCCTCGTGTGAACGCGCCAGCAAGATCGGAGAAGACTCGAGTGACGCACCCGCCAGCCTCGTCACCCGACTGGAAGGACTGGCTCGCAGCTATTCGACGTGCGCTTCGTGCTGCAGCACATTTTCGAACCCTGCCGCCCAAAAATCCCGCACGCGCCATCCATCTCTGTAGATCCAGACTGAAGGAAGCGCGGGCACTCTTGCGCTTGGCATCCCCCTCGCTTCGCACCGCGGCAAAGACCTGCCGCGACGAGCTTGCCCGGGCCTCCCGAACACTCTCCGCCGCACGCGATGCCGTCGTCGTCACAGAGACATTGAGGAAGCTGATCCGGCAGAACCACAAGCTTGATCCCGGTTCACTCCCCCCTGAACTTCTGGGTGACACAGCGGGGAGCAAGGGTCGGGATCGCGCTTTGCTCAAACAGGCAAGCACCGACGCCCACCGCGTCAGAGCCCGGCTATCCTCATGGCCCGAACCGCAGGAAACCCCCGACATCCTCGCCTCGCGTGCGACGAGAGCCCTTCGCCGGGCGCGAAAATCGGTACCGCAGAGTTTTCGGAAAGCAACACCGGAAGCGATGCATGATCTTCGGAAGGCGGTCATCATCTGTCGCTACCAATCTGCCTTCATGAACAAGACTTATGGCGCTGGAAATCCAACGTTGGCGTTGTCGCTGGAAAAGTTACGGAAAAAACTTGGATAACTCAACGATTTATACCGTTTGCAGACGGAACTGACCCGTTTCTCAGCGGACACGCAATCGGACACGATGACGACGCTCGGACACGCAATCAAGCGCGCCATAAAGCGCCTCAAAAAAGCATCAAAGCAACGCGCTCACAAAGCTCTAAGCCCCGCAAACAGTCGGGACGCCCGCCATCCACCGGGCAAAACCACATGGACCGCGCATGCAAAAAAGGTCCCGGACAATATGGCCGGGTTCATTCTAAAACATTGATTTAAATGAATAAATAGCTGGTGCGCCCTACGGGAATCGAACCCGTGTTTTCGCCGTGAAAGGGCGACGTCCTAGACCGCTAGACGAAGGGCGCAAGCAACTACCCGCGGCTTATAGGCAATCGGACGACGCTAGACAAGCGCGCTTCGTGTATTGAGTGCATTTTCTGTAAAAATATTTTGCAATCCCCCCCCAAACTGATACCGAAACTTCCTGACATTCGAAAAGAAGGCACAAAATCTGATGACTGCAATCGAGTCGAAACACGAAGCCAACACTGAGCCGAAGACGGCAGGTTCAGAGCTAAATTCAAGAGATGCAAAATTTGATGGAACAACTTCTGTCACGTCCTCTTTTGGCTTCTTCTCGGCTTCGCCACTGACGATGGGCATTCTGCTCATGTTGCTCGGCATGTTTCTCTATGTCTCGAACGATGTCCTCGGCAAATGGCTGGTGGCAACCTACACGGTGGGACAAATCCTGCTGCTCCGCAGCACAACAGGGTTTTTCCTGCTGGTACCATCCATCATGAAGCACGGGGTCGGCAATGTCGCCCGCCCGACGCGACCTTGGCTTCATGTTGTGCGCACCATCCTTCTCACGGGCGAAGTTGCGGCCTTTTATTGGGCGGCGTCCTTGCTCCCGTTGGCGGATGTGGTGACGTTTTACATGGCGACGCCGATTTTTGTCGCGGCGCTTGCAGGGCCTCTCCTCAAAGAAAAGCTGGACTGGCAGCGTTGGGTCGCCATTCTGCTTGGTTTTGCAGGTGTTGTGATCAGCCTTCGCCCGTCCTCGTCCACGCTTGCCTGGCCGGCACTGATCGCGATTGGCGGGTGCTTTGTGTTCTCGTTGAGCCTCATCGTCACCCGCACTTTACGCGAGGCACCCAGTATCGTGCTTGTCACGTGGCAAAATGCCGGCGCGCTGCTTTTCGGGCTGCTCGTGGCTCCCTGGAATTGGGTGACACCGACCTTTCAGGATTTTATGTTGATGTGCCTTCTCGGCATCGTCGCGACGCTCGCACATTTAAGCATGAACAAATCGTTGAAACTTGCGCCCGCATCGGCGGTTACACCTTACCAATACACGCAAATTGCATGGGCGATGGTGCTCGGCTTCTTCGTGTTTGGCGATATTCCCGATCTTTATCTGATCGCAGGTTCCGGAGTTATCATTCTCGCGGGCCTCTTGCTGTACTGGCGGGAGCAGTGGGTCGGCAAAAGAACCAAGTCAGACACTTAGTGTGCTGCGGGAGTTGCAACATCCATGATCCGAAGCTGCACCGTCTCTCCGCCACGATAGCGGTTGATAGCAAGACTTCCCGCCAGATGTAAAACGCCGCCGCGATTTTTCATCAAGGCGATCCCGATTGGCTGGTTAGCCGCCCGAAAGGCGATCGCTTCGAGCGTCTTGCCATCGCCAGCCTTCAGCTTTGCGCGAACATGATTGGTGCCGACCTCCATGGCATCAACAACACGATGGGCACCGAAAGCGAACAAGGGCTCCGGATGGCCCGAGCCATAGGGGCCAGCACGGTCGATTTCAGTGAGAAGCGACAGCGTCGCACCGCCCGCCATGATGGCAGCATCAATCACAAGCGATTGCTCGGCCCGCAAGCGCGAGGCATCGGCACCAAGCCTCGTTTCAAAAAAGGCACGTAGCTCCGGTATTTTGTCGGCAATGATCGTCAATCCGGCCGCCATTGCATGGCCGCCGCCTTTGATCAAAACCTTCTGTTCGACAGCCTCCCGGACAGCACGGCCAAGATCAATCCCCTGAACCGACCGGCCAGACCCGGTTGCAAAACCGTTCTGATCAAGCGCAAGCGCAAAAACTGGCCTCTGGAAACGGTCCTTCAGGCGCGACGCCACAAGACCAACAATGCCCGGATGCCAATGAGATGACGCCACCACAATGATGCCCGCAGCATTTTCATCAAGGCCGACGCTGAGAAGCGCCTCTGCTTCGGCCTCCTCCACCATCCGGACTTCGATCTCCTGCCGCTCGCGGTTGAGACGCTCGAGTTCGGTCGCAATCTTGGCGGCCTCGTTCTCGTCCCCAGTCAGCAAAAGGCGCGCACCCAGCGCGGCATCTCCGATCCGCCCTCCGGCATTGATCCGAGGGCCGAACAGAAAGCCGAGATGATAGGGCGCAATCGGACCATCGAGGCGCGCACTGTCAGCAAGAGCGCGCAACCCGAGCCGGTCGCGCCGCCGCATGACGGCAATTCCCTGCCGGACAAAAGCCCGATTGAGGCCCACAAGCGGCACCACATCCGCGACGGTCCCCAAGGCAACGAGGTCAAGCATCGCCATGAGATCCGGCTCTCCGCCGCGTTTTTCCCAAAACCCGCGCGCCCGCAAGATGCGGTTGACAGCGACAAGCGTCATAAAAACCACGCCAGCTGCACAGAGATGGCCGAGGCCCGACAAATCATCCAGCCGGTTCGGATTAACGATGGCATAGGCCTCAGGGAGTTGTTCAGGAGCTTGATGGTGGTCAAGAACGACTGTCGGCACTCCCAATCTGGCGGCTTCCCGAATAGGCTCGTGCCCTGTCGTGCCGCAATCAACGGTCACGAGAAGTTGCGCCCCGGCGGCCACGAGCGTTGCAACGGCTTCCACATTCGGACCATACCCCTCGGTGAGACGGTCGGGAATATGGATCAAACGGCGCACGCCAGCTTTATCCAGAAAACCGGCAAGAAGGGCCGCTGACGTAGCACCGTCAACATCATAATCGCCAAAAATCGCAATGATTTCATCGCGCTCAATCGCGCCGACAATCTTGAGGGCTGTCGGCTCCATTGCCGTCAGCACGAATGGATCAGGCATCAGATCACGCAGACGTGGATCGAGGTAGCCCGGCAGAGCGTCAATCGGCACATCGCGACCCGCCAGAATACGAGCCACGACGTCTGGCAGACCATGCTGTTGCACCATGGCGAGCGCGACCGCGCGGGATGAATCGTCAATACGATCCAACCAGGCGCGGTCCGTTACCGAGCGTGATACATCAAAAACCGTTCTGCTCATGCCGTGCATTTACTGCTATGGCTGAGTCGTGTCGATTCTGATCATGAATGAGCCAGCCGAAAGACTTAGCCCTTCCAAGCCTCAGTCACCTGATGTTGCTCGCCAAGCCCTTCAATGCCCACATCCATACGGTCACCCGCCTTGAGGAAGACTTGCGGCTTCATGCCCATGCCGACGCCGGGAGGTGTGCCGGTCGTGATCACATCACCCGGATCAAGCTGCATGAACTGGGAGATATAATGGACGATATGGGCAACACCGAAGATCATCGTCTTGGTATTGCCGGTCTGGACGCGCTTGCCATTAAGGTCGAGCCACATCGACAAATTCTGCACGTCCTTGATTTCATCCTTCATGACGAGCCACGGACCGAGAGGGCCGAATGTCGGGCTCCCCTTGCCTTTCATCCACTGGCCACCACGTTCCGTCTGAAATTCCCGCTCCGAAACATCGTTGCAGACACAATAGCCCGCGACGTAATCGAGCGCGTCCTTTTCGTCGACATAAAGGGCCGTCTTGCCGATGACGATAGCGAGTTCGACCTCCCAGTCGGCTTTCCTTGAACCCTTTGGAATGAGGATGACGTCATTCGGCCCCTGAACGCAGTTCGGAGCTTTGTTGAACAGGATCGGCTGTTCAGGGATCGGCATGTTCGACTCAGCAGCATGGTCCGCATAATTGAGGCCAACAGCAATGAAATTGCCCGGACGCGCCACGCACGAACCAAGCCGCGTACCCGCCGGGACGAGAGGAAGGCTTTTCAGATCAATCGCGGCAAGACGCGCCAGTGTGGTGGGCGAAAACGTGTTGCCATTAATGTCGGCGACATGGCCCGACAAGTCACGGATGCCGCCATCCGCATCAATGATACCGGGCTTTTCTGCGCCTTCAGCGCCATAACGTACGAGCTTCATCCGTTGCTTCCTCTACTATAGTAATCTTGAACCGGGCCGCACTTTGGTACGGGAATGATTTTATCGCAAGTCCCCCTAATGCAGGGCAGAATTGCACACGATAGGAAACTCAAGAACGCACTTTGACATAGGTTCCCGGCGCGTCGCCCAGTGTTTTGAACCTGCCGCCCGGCTTGCGTGCTTTGACGCGCTCGGGAGCCTGAGCAACTGTCCATTCAAGCCAATGCGGCCACCACGACCCCGGTGTTTCATGGGCCGACGCAACCCAGGCGCCAAAATCACCCGCGGGCTTTCCGCCGGTCCAATATTGATATTTCACTTTTTCCGGCGGGTTGATGACGCCCGCAATATGGCCAGACCCTGCCATGACATAAGTTACATCACCGCCAAAACACGCGCTGCCGACAAAAACCGATTTGGCTGGCGCAATGTGATCCTCTTTTGCGGCAAGATTATAGATCGGGATCGTGACGCGACCAAGATCCAGACGCTCGCCACCCAGAATGATCTCGCCCTTCGAAAGTTTGTTATCGAGATAACAATTCCGCAAATAGAACGAATGATTGGCGGCCGGCATCCGGGTTGAGTCGGAGTTCCAATAGAGGAGATCGAAGGGAAACGGGTGCTGCCCCTTCAGATAGACATTCACCACATAGGGCCAGATCAGATCATTCGGGCGTAGCATGTTGAACGCCGCCGACATGCTGGTGCCCTCGAGATAGCCTCGCACATCCATGCGGCTTTCGACGAGTTTCACCTGTTCCTCATCGACAAAAACCTTCAAATCGCCCGCATTTTCAAAATCGACTTGCGTTGTGAGCAATGTCGCGCTTGCGATCCGCGTATCGCCCTTGGCAGCGAGATAAGCCAGCGTCACAGCCAGCAATGTCCCCCCGACGCAATAGCCCATCGTCGTGACCGATTTTTCGCCCGTAATCGCACGCGCGCGATCAACCGCTGAGAGAATACCGTCGCGCATATAGTCCTCGAAGCTCTTGTCCGCGAGGCGCGCATCCGGATTTGCCCATGAGATCACGAACACTGTAAGGCCCTGACCGACCGCCCAGCGGATGAAGGATTTTTCGGGGTTCAAATCGAGAATATAGAATTTGTTGATCCATGGCGGCACGATCAACAGGGGGCGTTTGACGACTGTCTGCGTTGTCGGCGTGTACTGGATCAATTCAAAGAGGTCGTTTTGAAAAACGACTTTTCCCGGCGTTGTCGCTAGATTGATGCCGACGTCAAACGTCCCGGTCTCGCTTTGGCGAAGTTTCAGCGTGCCTTTTCCCGCTTTGATATCCTCCACCATCATTTTCATGCCGCGCACGAGATTTTCACCATTTTCCGCGAGCGTCGTCCGCAGAAGATCAGGGTTCGTGGCCACAAAATTCGTTGGTGCCAGCGCACTCGAAAGCTGTTTGACGTAGAATTGCGCCTTGTGACGCGTATGGGGATCGAGATTTTCAGCGGTATCGACAAGGTTTTCTGCCCAGCGGGAGGTAATCAGATAGGCCTGTTTGACAAAATCGAACATCGGATTGGTCGACCAGTCCGGATCGAGGAAGCGCTTGTCGGTTGCGTCCGGCGTGGCAGCAGGCGGCACGTTTTCTCCCTGATAACGTTTGAGCGTCCGGCTCCACAGATCGAGAAACCCGATGGTAAGACTCGTCTGGGCAACAACGAGGCGTTGCGGGTCTGCAGCGATCTGCTCGACGACCTGACCGAGCGTTTTGACAACATCGCTGACCTCGTCCGACATTCCGGGCTTTGCACGACCCTCTTCAATTGGCTTGATCGAGGCGGCCGTTGCATGGCCGAGTTCTTCCATTAAACGGGCTGTATTGGCGGCGAGTGCTTCGAAGTCTGGCAATGGACCGGGCGTCAAAGGCCCTTCAGGTTCAGAACTCATCCACGTTTGGCTCCCGGACACGGTTCGGAGATCATTTTGTCTCGGACCGCGCAATAATTGTTACTCTAACGATTTAATTGTTCTCGTCGAAGCTGTCATTTCATCTTATATCATAACCGATGCGCGAGGAGGACTAATGATGTTTGCATGTGTGTCACGTTTTTTATGCACCGGAGCGGTCATTGGTCTGGCGGGTTTCGGGCTGGCGGGATGTGCATCAACCGAAAGCGGCACCACTCCGGTCAAGCAATTGGCAGTCATGGTCGGCATGGCGACGGAACTGCCTCCTGCAGCTGACTTTGTTACGGCCTCACGAACCGACACTCTGGAATACATGCCCGTTGGTGTGATGCCGCTGCCACCTAAAAAGCCGCTTGCGGCGAAGACGCCGGAAGAGCTGGAGGCACTCAAAGCGGAACTCGAGGCCGCGCGCCTCCGGAACGAGGCTGCTGGAACCCCGGTACAGTAACCCAACCGCGTTTTGTTCGATCCTTGCTTTAAGGTTCTTTTGATGTCTGATTTTCACCGTATCAAACGCCTGCCGCCCTATGTTTTCGAGCAGGTCAACAAGATCAAGGCGATCACCGCGCCGGGTGACGTGATTTTGGTGCCGAACCCGAGCTACCCATCCACGCTTTCAGGTTCCTGATGGCAAACGGCGCGATGCGCTGGTTGAGTCCTTCGGTCTTGCGGGGTGGGAATTTGACCCGCCACAGGCCTCGATGTTCGCATGGATAAAGATCCCGGAACCGTTCCGCGCGATGGGAAGTCTGGAATTTTCGAAATTGCTGGTGGAAAAATCCTCGGTTGCTGTCGCGCCGGGCATCGGTTTCGGTGAATATGGTGATGATTACGTGCGAATCGCGCTAGTTGAGAATGAACAGCGCATCAGGCAGGCGGCGCGCAATGTGCGCCGCTTTTTTGATACCGCAGACAAGACACTGCATAATGCACTGCCAAGGATCACGCGGATCTGAGAGTGGCAGATTGAACAGGATTATGGCATGAAAAACCCGCTTCGTATCGGCGTTGTCGGTCTCGGAACCGTCGGCGCGGCTTTGGTTGGCGCACTTGCAACAAATGCGCCCCTCTTGGCCTCGCGTTGTGGACGCCCTTTGATCGTCACCGCAGTTTCCGCGCGCGACAAGAACCGGAACCGCGGCATCTCGCTTGAAGGCATTGCATGGTTTGATGATCCCGTCGCCCTCGCGCAATCGCCGGAGGTTGATTGTGTTGTCGAATTGATGGGCGGGGCGGATGGCGTGGCGAAGGCCGTTGTCGAAGCAGCGCTCTCGCTTGGCAAGTCCGTTGTTACCGCCAACAAGGCGCTTTTGGCGCGGCATGGCACGGCGCTCGTTGCCCTGGCGGAAGCGAAAGGCGCGCAGCTCAATTTCGAGGCGTCGGTTGCCGGTGGCATCCCGATTGTGAAAACCTTGCGGGAATCGCTCGCTGGCAATGTCGTGACCCGCGTTTCGGGCATTTTGAACGGCACCTGCAATTACATTCTCTCGCGCATGGAACTCGAAGGGCTGACCTTCGCCGATTGCCTCGCGGACGCCCAGCGCCTCGGCTATGCGGAAGCCGACCCGACCTTTGATGTTGGCGGGTTCGACACGGCGCATAAATTGTCAATCCTGACGAGCCTCGCTTTCGGCACAGAAATCGATTCTGACGCCGTCTATGTCGAGGGCATTGCCTCGATCACGCCGCTTGATCTGACAATGGCGGACGAACTCGGCTACCGGATCAAACTGCTTGGTGTGGCCGAGCGCACGTCAACCGGTATAGAGCAGCGCGTTCACCCGACAATGGTGCCGAAAAACTGGGCGATTGCGCAGGTCATGGGCGTGACGAATGCGGTTTCGGTGCTGGCGGAGCCCGTCGGCGAGCTGACGCTGGTGGGTCCGGGCGCAGGCGGTAACGCCACGGCTTCTTCCGTCCTTTCCGATCTTGCCGATATCGCGCGCAATATCCATGTTGCCCCGCTTGGCGTGCCTGCAAGTGCCTTGAGCCATGGCGACCGCGCGCCGATGCAGCGGCACGAGGGTGGCTATTATATCCGCCTCACAGTGCGCGACAGGCCGGGTGCCGCCGCGGGCATTGCAACCCGCATGGCGGAGCAGATGATTTCACTCGAAAGCATCGTCCAGAAGCGGGCAGCCGCCTCGCGCATGGCGGACCCCGCTGGCAAATCGGGCGCGCCGGTGCCCGTTGTGCTGATTACCTATGCGACCAGCGAAAACGCAATCCGCGCCGCGCTCGATGCCGTTATGGCAGACGGACATATTGCAGAACCACCGCAACTCATTCGTATCGAACGGGGTTGATCGCGTGAGCTTTGCAACAACAGAGGGTATCCAGTGAGTATTCAAGTATCAGAGTCCATTCAGGCCAACAACGAAATCCACGTCAAACCGCGCGACGTCATCGAGCGTATTCTCTCGATGGAGCTTGTCCGCGTCACGGAGCGTGCCGCCGTCTCCGCCGCGCGCTGGCGCGGGCATGGCAATGAAACCGCCGCCGATCAGGCCGCCGTTGACGCCATGCGGCGCGAACTCAACAAGCTCCCCATCGACGGCACGGTCGTGATCGGCGAAGGCGAACGTGATGAAGCGCCCATGTTGTTCATCGGCGAGAAAATCGGCAATGGCTCCGGCCCGCGCGTCGATATCGCGGTGGACCCGCTTGAAGGAACGACGCTCTGCGCCAAGGACATGCCCGGCGCAATTGCCGTCATGGCGATGGCGCAAGCAGGCTCCCTGCTCTACGCGCCCGACGTCTATATGGATAAAATCGCCATCGGCCCGGGCTATGCCACCGGTATTGTCGATCTCGACGCTTCACCGGCCGACAATATCAACGCGTTGGCGAAAGCCAAGGGCGTGAAGCCGCACGAGATCAACACCCTGATCATGGACCGGCCGCGTCACGCAGATCTCATCGCCGCCGTGCGCAAAACCGGCGCGACAATCCGCCTGATCACGGATGGCGACGTTGCAGGCGTTATCTTCACCGCGATGCAGGAAAAGACCGGTATTGATCTCTATCTCGGGATTGGCGGCGCGCCCGAAGGCGTGCTTGCAGCCGCCGCCTTGCGCTGTGTCGGCGGGCAGATGCAGGGGCGCTTGATCCTTGACACACCGGCGAAGATCGAACGCGCGCGCGGCATGGGCATTCTTGACCCCAAGCGCAAATATGACATGACAGAACTTGCTGCCGACGATGTGATTGTCTCCGCAACGGGTGTCACGGATGGCGCGCTGATGGCGGGTGTCCGGTTTCACCGCGATGTCATCGAGACCGAGACGGTTGTTTACCGCTCGATCACCGGCACCGTCCGCCGCATCCACGGCGAACACCGCGAACTGGGCAAGTTTTTGCTGGAGTGACACGCACGATACCCGTCATCGCAGAGCGAGGCGTGTCCCGCCCGCCATCGCGAACGAACGTGAAGCGATCCAGCTAGAGACTGGCGAAAAGCTCCGAGTCCCCAACCGTCATTGCGAGGAGCGAAGCGACGCGGCAATCCAGCCTTTTCCTGCACCACCAGCTGGATTGCGTCGCTCCCGCTCGCAATGACGGTCAGCCGATAACCGTCCCGAAAGCGTCAGTCCGGCTGGCCGCCGGGCGAGGTTGGCGCGCCGTCATCGAAGCGTGACAGCCAGTCGATCGTCATCTGCCGGTAGCGGCTCAGGCCCTTGTAATCAATGAGCTCGGGCGGCAGGTTTTTGAGCACGCGCGGCATGCGGCGCGCCCATTTCGGCACGCTCACAAGCTCGTTCATGCTGATCAGATAGCAGCGGATCGAGAACACGATCGCGTTCGAGCGCGGCAGACGCCACAGGCCCTGCAATTCGACGCGCAAATGCACCTTCTCGCCAATATTCTCCGGCGTCACGGTCATGCGGTCCGAGCCCCATTTGTGGAAATTCTCGGGACTGGTATCAAGACGCGGATTGATCGACATCGTCCAGTTGAGCCGCCGGACAGGCTTGCCAAGTTGAAGGTTCATCAGGAATTTCAACGCGCGGTCGAACACCCCCGCCTCATGCGCCAAAGGCACCGGACCGTGCCACTCCATGAAATTCATGCCGATATCGAAATCGAGCGACCAATCAGCCTGCGTCGTCACAATGCCGGCATCCATCCAGAGATTGCCGTCACGCTGGTCGATCAGGCAGAAATCGCCCTGACACTGGCGGGTGATGTATTCCATCGGCGGATAGGGTAAGGTCGCCGTATCCCCGAACGTAAACTGCTGGTCAATGCCGAGCGGGCGATTGATCCAGTGCCATTTGTCGCCGTCCCGAGTCAGTGTGAAATGTTCGGGATAATGCTCGGACATCGAGACCATCAACAGCTCGACGAGATCCCACTCGGCCAGCTGCATATGCGGCAGGGCCTGGCAGCGCAGCGGATCATCCTTCAAAACAAGCGCCCGATCTTCCATCTCCGAGACATAATGCTCGTCGACATCAATCGGGAATTCGAACACGGAATTGACCGGGCCGGGCGTGTGCGGCTCGATATTGACCGTGTACATGTATTTGTCTTCATGGAACGGGAAGGGAAAACGCCGGACGTGCTCGGGGCTGTTTTTGAAGGTGAAATCGTCGCGGAACGTTTCTTTCTTGAAGACGAGGTTCATGGTGACACCTTCTCAGCTGGAATGGATCAGAGATCGAGGACGAGATTGCTGCCCTTGATGCGGGAAACGCAGATCATGATTTTCTGGTTGCCGTCGCGTTCTTCGGGTGCAAGATAATGGTCGTTATGTTCGAGCGTTCCGTCACACGAGACAACACAAGTCAGGCATTGGCCGCACGCGCCACCCCGGCACAGATAGGGTGGCTCGACACCTGAAGCCTCGATCGCCTCAAGAATGCTCTCGTGCTCCCCAACCGTAACAGTCTTTTTCGAGCGCTCGAGCACAACAGAAAACGGCTTGCCGCTCGGCGGGGCCAGAAAGCGTTCGGAATGAAGATTTTCTTCCGGCCATCCGGCCTTGCGGCCACTCTCCAGCACCCAGTTGATCATGCCACCCGGTCCACACACATAGAGATGCGTGCCGAGGGGCTGGTTTTTGAGCAAGGCATCGAGCGGGATACGCTCGTCGCGGCTGTCAATATAAAGATGCACGAGGTGGCCATAGCGCGCCTTCAGCGTATCGGCATAGGCACCGGCCTGATCATTGCGATAGGCGTAATGCAATTCGAATGGCAGCTTCTGCGCCGTCAATTGCTCAGCCATGGCGATCATCGGCGTAATCCCGATCCCGCCCGCGATCAAAATGAATTTACGCCCGCGTTGCTCGACGGGAAAAAGATTGACCGGCGTGCTCACGGTGAGCTGGTCACCGATTTTCACCGAGTCATGCAGGAACACCGAACCGCCCCGCGAATCCACCGTTTTCAAAACGCTGATCTCGTAGGCGGACAAATCCGTGACCGATCCCATTAGCGAATACGGGTTACGCGCCCGGCGCGACCCAATATTCATCGACACGACAACATGCGCGCCCGCGGAAAATACCGGCATCGAGCCACCCGCAACCGGCTCGAATCGGAACCGCTTCACGCGCTCGCTCACCTGCACAATATCGGCCACGCGAACGGGAATTTCCGTGCTACCGCTCATCAGATTCATGCTCATGGGAAAATCTCCTCGGCAGGAGGCAATTCGCCCGGCACTTCGGCATCGATACAGACGCCCTGAAACGCGCCGAGACGGCGGGAATAATGGTCACGAACCAGAAGGTTCAACCCGCAATGCGCGCAAGGCACATGGCTCATCGTGACATTTTCGGTGAAGCCCTTGCAGTGGACGCATTGGATACGCCGCGCCAGCGAGCCGCGATGTTCCGTGCGCACCGAATGAAAATCGATCGCATTGTTCAACGCCACTTGCATCGCCTGCCCGATAAAGCCCTCGGTTCCGGCAATATAAATCCGCGTCCCCATCTTTGCGGTCGTGAGAAACCCCTGCAACCGGATCAGCAATGTCTGGATCGTCGGCAAAGGCTGCAACCGGTAGGGATGTAATTTTGCCAGTGCGCCTTCGTGATCAACCGGCGCGGAGCCCGCTTTCGTATAAAGAATCGTCGCTTTTTCAGCCGCATCCCGTGGCGCAGGGGAGAGCATATCCAGCACGGCAAGCGCGCCCTCACCCTCCACCGCGATCAAATGGTGCTCGGCATGAGGATCAAGGATGAGCCCGGTATAGACGGGTCTGCTTTTAATGCCGGATACAAGCATGGTGTTGTCCTTCGAAAGCGGTTACGGCGCGCCCCTCGTCGATAGTCTAGTCGATCAAGGCAGACACAGTAAACAAACCCGCGGCACCTAGGCACCGCGGGATCTGCTTTAGCCAATTGCCGTCCGCTTTTTCTTCTCGGGATCGTCGAAGGTGATCGTGTGGGCAATGGCCTTCGCCTTCAGTGACTTGCCGCGCACTTCCAGCGGAGCACCCTGCTTTGCGTGCGCCACATCAACCCGCATGATCGCCATGGACCGCTTGGTCAGTTTCGAATAGCTCGGGCAGGTGATGACACCGACCTTCTTGCCATCGGCAAACACTTCGTCACCGAGATCGGCCGGACCATCCGCCTCGATCAAGAGACCGAAGATCTTGAAGCGTTCCTTGCCCTTCAACCTTGCATGCTCTTCCGCACCGCGGAAGCCGACCTTGCCGGGGCTGACCGTGAAATCAAGGCCAAGCTCCCACAGCGAGTCGCCGGGGCCTTCATTGGCAAACGGATACATCTGCGAGTTATCGTAAGGATAGAACAGCAGATAGCTCTCGACGCGCAGCATATCGAGCACGCTGAAGCAGACAGGCATAATGCCCATCTCCTTGCCGTCCGCGAGGATCGTATCCCAGATCACAGGCGCATCCTCGCCCTTACAGAAGATTTCATAGCCGCGCTCGCCGGTATACCCCGTGCGCGAAATCATCACGGGACGACCGAACAACGTCGTCTGCATATGGTGGAAATATTTCAGATCGCGGATGCCCGGCACGTGCTTGGCCAGAAAATCGACCGCGACCGGCCCCTGAAGCGAAAGATCGTGCAGATCATCATCAAACAGCACCGCCACATTGCGCCCGACCGCCTGCTTGACGACCTCTTCATGCGCCGTGCCCGAACCATGCACCAGCATCCATGAATTCGGCCCCGTGCGGTAGACAATGCAGTCATCCGTAAATAATCCCTTGTCATTCAGGATGCACGCATAAACCGACCTGCCCGGATAGATTTTCGTCATGTCGCGGGTGGTGATATATTCGAGAATGGCAATTGCGTGCGGGCCGATCAGGTGGATTTTCTTGAGTCCGGAAACATCCATCAACCCCGCTTTTGTGCGAACGGCGACGTGCTCGTCGGACATATCCTTGTCATAGGTCCATGCGGTCCCCATGCCGCTCCAGTCCTCGAGCTTTGACCCGAGTGCGCGATGCCTGTCGGCAAGTGTCGAATGTCTCCAAGAAAGCGGCATGTCATCATCTCCCGATCAAAATTGTTCCTGACTGTAACAAATATTTCGCCAAGCGCAACACGCTCGACAGAGAAATTATATCGCGAGTTTGCCCCAAAAAAAAAAGCCGCGCACTCCCCTTATCGGGAAATGCGCGGCTCTAATCTAATCGTTTAGATGACGAAGAATGCGTTCGCCAGCAACACCACGGCAATACCCGCGATCAGCGTCAGATAAGGCAACATGCCGGCCTTTTTCGCCGTTGTACCCGTGCTGAGATCTTCCGCCATTTCATGCGGGAACTTGCCGCCATCCTGGATGTAATGGCGGAACCAGAACACCGGAATAATCAACGCCGCAGTGATCAGACCTGCCCACAGAGCGGACGGGTTCCAGACCTTCGCGCCTGCGCCCATGAAGGCAGCATTCACGAAAGCGAAGAGCGTACCGAGACCGAGTAACCAGTTCGATGCACGATAAGGGCGCGCAACATTGCCCGAGTCGATACGATGGATCCAGCCTGCATTCAGGTTCAGGAAGTTGAAGATGATGTAACCACAATTCGACACCGCAAGGATGAAGAAGAAGCTGGTGGCATCCGCGCAGGCAATGGCCAGCACGACGAGGTTGACAATCAAATCCGTCCACATGGCGCGCGTTGGAGCGCCGTGCTCGTTCACATGGCTCAGATAGCGTGGCAACCAGCCATCAACCGACCCCTGATAAAGCGTCCGCGACGAACCGGCCATAGCTGTCATGATTGCCAGCATCAGAGCCAAAATCATCATCATGACCAGAAGTCCGTGCACAAAGGTACCGCCACCGACCATTGTCGCCATCGCATCGGCAACACCTGAGCCGTCAACAATCGGCGTCGCCAGCATGCCTTCGAGTCCGAGAACTCCCTGGAAGGTAAACGGGACGAGGATGTACAAACCAAGGCAGAGCAGACCCGAATAGAAGATCGCCTTGAACGTATCGGTCCCCGGATTCTTGAACTCGGATGTATAGCAAACTGCCGTCTCGAACCCGTATGTCGACCAGGCGGCGATGAACATGCCACCGAGCACAAGCGTCCAGCCGGCGACATTCCACGCGCCCGGCTCGGGTGCATAGGCAGCAGCAAGCGGAACCAAATCAGAGAAATTGGCCATGTTCACCTGACCGGTGACGAGCGGCACGATACCGACAATGGCCATCGGAACAACAACCAGCAACCCGATCCATTTCTGCACATTGGCCGTGCCAAGAATGCCGCGATGCTGGATCGCGAAGGTCAGGAGCATTAGAACCATTCCGATGAAGAAGGCCGCGTTCAGCGAGAGGCTGACCGGACCAAGTGTCGTTGTAAACAATGTCCAATTGCGAATGGCGGGCTGGACAGCGGCGATCGCAGCAGCAATTTTGGCTGCATCATCACCGGCAACGCTCGCACCATTTGCAGCGAGCCATGCCACCACTTCCGGCGCATCGGCGCCTGGAACTGGAACCAGCGCGTTGAGAATATAGGCAGCTGCAATCGAGCAACCAAGCGAAAGAACGGGCGACCAGGCAAACCAGTTACACCAGACTGAGAGTGGCGCTATCAGCTTGCTGTAACGCACCCATGCGGCCGCTCCGTAAATCGATGCGCCACCCGACTTGTTCGGGAAAAGTCCGGCGATTTCTGCGTAGGTGAAGGATTGGATGAAGCCCATGATCATGGAGACTGTCCAGATCAGGAAGG
This sequence comes from Alsobacter soli, assembly GCA_945883115.1. Taxonomy (GTDB): domain Bacteria; phylum Pseudomonadota; class Alphaproteobacteria; order Rhizobiales; family Beijerinckiaceae; genus CAIUPE01. The sequence goes on along the minus strand of CAMCXA010000033.1, from coordinate 5,903 downwards.
CAAGCTTTCCGGTTGTTCCGGCGATGCCGCCGATCGAGAAAAGGACCAGTGCGGGCACGCCGCTCGCGACCCAGAACGCTCCCGTCCAGTTGATCGAACGATGAAGCGACGAACCGTCACCGCTCCCTGCATGACTATTTGAACTCATTAATTTATCCCCCAGCTTTTCATTGTTCACTACAGCCATTGAGCTGCAGCATTTCCGTCTTCCGCTTAACTTCGGGTGCGTCACGAACCCGCATGGTCAAGCCACTCACTGATCGTGAGATCGCTGCCAAATTATATTCCGCGCCGCACATGTTCTGACTTCAATTCTAGGACTATAGAACCGAATAGAACACAAATCACAATCGCCAAACACCTAAAATGACACATATTATTCATTCGTTGTCAAAATCTTTTCGCAGCAAGAAAGTCATCAGCGCACAAAACAGCGGGCTTTTGGCCTTGCCCGCGGACCGGCACCGCCTCGCTTTCCGGCATTGACAACACTGCGTTTCATGGGGCTTTCCAGTCCGGCTTGGAAAGCCGGAGAGAAAGATCGGGGAGATGGAAGTGCTTCCCCTTGCGAAAAATTGTTACCTGTGAATAATTAATTTGAGGAAGAGAGCATGAATAGTGTCGGCAGCTTCAGGCTTCCGGCGCAGACGATTTGAAAGGGCGGAATATATGACGAGAGTAGCAATTATCGGCGCAGGTCCAAGCGGTTTGGCGCAATTACGCGCCTTCGAATCAGCAAAAAAAGCAGGCCACGAAATTCCAGAACTCGTCTGCTTCGAGAAGCAAGACAATTGGGGCGGCCTCTGGAATTACACATGGCGCACCGGTCTCGACGAATATGGCGAGCCCGTCCACGGCAGCATGTATCGCTATCTCTGGTCGAACGGCCCGAAGGAATGCCTCGAATTCGCCGACTATTCCTTTGAAGAGCATTTCGGTCGCCCTATCCCGTCCTACCCGCCGCGCGCCGTCCTTCATGATTACATTGTCGGTCGCGTCAAAAAGAGCGGCGTCGAAAAATATGTCCGCTTCCAGACGCCCGTTCGGCATGTTGCCTACGACGACAAGACCGGCAAATTCAACGTCACATCGAAAGATCTGAAAAAGGACATCCAGACTACCGAGCAGTTCGATCACGTCGTCGTGGCATCCGGCCACTTCTCGACTCCGAATGTGCCCGAATTCGAAGGTCTGCGCATGTTCCCGGGCCGTGTCATGCACGCGCATGATTTCCGGAGTGCCGACGAATTTGCCGGCAAGCGCCTGTTGCTGGTTGGTGCCAGCTATTCCGCCGAAGATATTGGCACGCAGTGCTACAAATACGGTGCAAAGTCTGTCACCTTCAGCCATCGCACCAAGCCGATGGGATTTGAATGGCCGGAAGGCTTCAAGGAAGTCCCGCTGCTGACAAAGCTTGTCGGCAAAGTGGCGCACTTCAAGGACGGCTCGACGCAGGAAGTCGATGCCATCGTGCTCTGCACCGGCTATCTCCACCACTTCCCGTTCCTGCCAGACGATCTCCGGCTCAAGACCAATAACCGGCTCTATCCGCTGAACCTCTACAAGGGCATCTTCTGGGAAAACAACACCAAGCTCATGTATATCGGCATGCAGGACCAGTATTACACCTTCAACATGTTCGATGCTCAGGCTTGGTACGCGCGCGACGTGATGATGGGCAAAATCAAACTGCCATCCGCACAGGAAATGCACGCCGACACGCTGAAATGGCGCGAGATGGAAGAAAAGGTCGCCGATCCGGAAATGGGCATCGATTTCCAGACGGAATATATGCGCGATCTCTTGGCCCCGACAGATTATCCGCGCCTCGATATCGATAAGGTCGCGGCACTTTTCAAGGAATGGGAGCATCACAAGGTCGAGGGCATCCTCACCTATCGTAACCATTCCTATCCGTCGGTAGTCACCGGCAACATGGCACCGGTTCACCACACGCCGTGGATGAAAGCGATGGATGATTCGCTGGAAGCCTTCCTCGCGACAAAATAATAGACAATCTTCGAGAGCTTATTGCTCTCTGAACGCAACCCAAAAAGCCTCCGGTTAACGCCGGGGGCTTTTTGTTGCCATACGCCACGCAAGGCAGGTTCATGAATCAGTTGCGATGGGCTAAGAGAAATTCATGATCATCCGAAGGGTTTACACTCATTGATTGCAACGATGGCCCGACGCCTTCTCCTGCGGATGCGTAATCTCGTGCGTTTCTACGCGCGGGAATGCCCGACCTTTGCCGCCGCCATCGCCTATCAGATGATGATGGTCTTTTTTCCGGGTCTTTTGCTCGTAAAGTCACTGAAAGAATGGTTCGGCGTCAAACCCGTGCCGCGCTTTTCTCCAATCTACGCCGAAATCGACGTCCCGAACTCGATCGAAACGCTCGTCAACGGCTTTCTCAAGAGCGCGCAGGGCTTGACCGGCTTGGGCAAACCGATTGCAGGAGTCGTCCTCGTGCTCTTGGTGCTCAACGGCCTGTCGCGGGTTTTCTCCGAATATTACAACGCGTCAGCGCTTCTCTTCGATAAAAACAAATCTTTCCTGCGCAACCGGATCGTTGGCGGCATCGCCTCCGTTTTCGTGCTCGTCTGCGCCATCGGCGTTTTCCTCGCGCTCAATGGGTCGATTATCTCACGGCAGCCGCATCTTTTGAAGAATTATGGCACGTTTATCTCGGTCGTAAGCACCAGTGTTTCATTCCTCGTGCTCACCGCAAGCGTCGTCATCTTGCTTACCTTTGTCGCACGGAAGGAACTTTCCAAACGCGCCATCTGGGGCGGCGCGATCATGACGGTGACGGGGTGGATGCTGGCGTCATTGCTGTTCCTGCAACTCGATTTCTACTTCGCCGTCCAGCAGAAATTCTACGGCGTCGGCGCCGCGATAATTACCTTGCTGCTCTGGTTCTATGTCACCGCCTTCATGCTCTTGTTCGGCCTCGGCTTTGCCTATTTTGTGATGGAAGGAAAGAGCGAGCGGCGTTTCGAAACCGGAATTGTCCCGCTAGTCGACAATGACGTATCACCGTCAGTCAACTAACCTAAATGCGCCGCCTTTCGCGGCACCGTCATCAAAGGTGAACGTCGTCTCGCATCCGCGCTCAAGATTGCTCTCGCCTGCGAGCCAATCAGCAAAATCCGATTTTCGGCTGCCATAGCCATAGACCGCCCGTTCGACCGCAGAAGGATACGCAAAACAAAATTCCGGTGCCTCGATGATCGCTTTCAACCTCAGAAAAATCGCCTCGCGATCCAGCTTGAAAACCGATTTGCACGTCCACGCAAACTCGACGAGAACGATATCATTGACAAAAACAGGGGCATGCTCCCGTAAAATCTGTCGGGCTTGCTCGGTTTGAACAGGATCGTCATTCTGAAAAATACGAAGTAGAATATTCGTATCAATCGCGAACATTTTTCGCCCGCTTCATAGCCTTTTCATGCATGGCCTGTTCCGCGGCCGCTGAAATATCGCTTCGCGTTAGTTTTCGGCCGATTGCGGGCAGCGCCAATTCGTCAACACGGTCAAAAATGCTTTGTCTGGATCGCGGCGCAATCCGCGCCTGATCTTCCTTGATCAGCGTAAACGAGATCTCGTCGCCCGGCTTCAAATGCCATTGCCGCCGCAATTCGACGGGAACAGTAATCTGGCCTTTGCTTGTCATGGTCGCGCGCATTTCGGTGGTCATCGTTCCGATCCATCAGGTATTCCTTACTTTATCAAAAAGTAAGGAATATGTCGATCTAAACCTTCCCCATAACCTCCTGCCGGAAGCCATAGACTTCGCGCTTACCGGCCAGAGCGACAAGCCGGACGTCCCGCGTCTGCCCCGGTTCGAAACGCACCGCCGTTCCGGCAGGAATATCAAGCCGCATCCCGCGCGCGGCAGAGCGATCAAAGTGAAGCGCCGGATTGGTTTCGAAAAAGTGATAATGGCTCCCGACCTGAATGGGCCTGTCACCTGTATTCGCAACGGTCACGGAAGCCGTCTCACGCCCCTCATTCATCAGAATATCGCCAGGCTCGGTCAAAACCTCGCCCGGCACCATCGCACCATGCGCTCCGCGGATCGGATTATGAACTGTCACAAGCTTTGTCCCGTCGGGAAAAGTCGCCTCGACCTGCACATCATGGATCATTTCGGCGATGCCATCCATCACCTGATCGGCAGTGATCACATGGGCACCTGCTTCCATCAGATCAGCAACAGAGCGACCGTCCCGCGCGCCTTCAATCACAAAATCGGTGATCAACGCAACGGCCTCGGGATGGTTGAGCTTAACGCCGCGTTCCAGCCGCTTCCGCGCAACCATCGCCGCCATCGACACAAGCAGCTTGTCTTTTTCTCGTGGAGACAGGTTCATCTTTTCATCCTCTCAAGACAAATCGTTCAATCAGCATTGCCAGACGCGGGGCAAGGCCTTGCCCCGAAACGCGGAAAGAAACCGCGCGGCAGACAATCGAAGCGCCGACGAATCGTCCGCTGCAAAGCGTGTGACCAACATCCCGTTCCACGCGCTCGCGCCGGTTTCACATAGCGAAAGTGCCAGTGCCTCGCGCGCCGCGTCAAGTCTCGTTTCCGCATCCGGAGCAATGTAGAGAAAAGTCGCGACCGAACGCGCCCTGCCTCCCAGCGCCGGTCGTGCAAGAATATCTACCACCGGACCATCGAGCTTCACGCTATCGGCGAAAACCAGTTTCCTACCACGACGAATGCGCCACCGGTCGAGAAATCGACCACCCGCCATCACTTCCCCCATGGCAGTCCGCCCGAACACGACACTCTCGAACAGCGTCAACTCCGCCCTATCGTCCATCTCGACGGCCAGCGAGCGTTCGAGGCGTGCACCGTTAAAGAGCAACGTCTCCTGCGGCAACCATGCGAGGTGCGCGCCTGCAGCAAGCGCAAGCCGTGTTTTGACCCGGGAGGGCTCCGTCTGTGCCCGATAAATCTTTTCCGCCGATTGGGATGTTACTGTCGCGCGGGCGCCACCATCAAGCGTTATGTCGATAGCGAGGTGATCGCCCCCCGCCATGCCGCCGCCCGAATTGATCAGCACAGCCTCGCAGCTCTCACCCTTCGGAAACTTGACGCGATAGCCGCCCCTTTCTGACACTTCGATCGCCTCGGTTCCGCGCGGCATGGCCGCGAAACGGCAACGGATCGCACCTGACGCGCGCACATAGGACGGCAATACGGCATCCGAGCGGGGACGATCACTAAACCTAAAACTGGCGTCTGCCATATCTTGCCCTTGCCGGACTTTTGAATATCAAACACGACAAGGGTCGCCCCGCATCACCTATTGCATAGCAAGTCGGACACTGTGGAGGAAAGCCAAAATATTGTGCAATTCAACGGCGCGCTATTCGTCGGAATGTTCGAGCGAAGATGACCCCGACTTCTTGCTGACAACAGCAAAGAACCCTAAACTATATCGCCGATGCGTCGTAACGTTCTCGATCATGCCATTTCCGAACCAAAGGCTACCCCGCACAATGTCAGGAAACCGAAACGAAACTTCAGCAACATCCGGCATTCCGCAAAATGTTCGGGTCGACAATCTGTCAGAACCGGTATTCTGCGCCGAAAAGGACAATGTTGCCCTCAATTTCACACATGATGACGTTCGCAACTTCCGCATACAGGCCATTCATCCCGCCTTTATCGGAACCATTGTTGCTGATCGCTGGGCACCCGATTTTGCCGAGTGCGATATGTCCTCCGACCCTGCCTTCGCTGCGGAGCCTAAGCGCGTCACCTTTTTCGAGACGCCTGATTTATGGCTGACTGGTTACACCTATCCGTCTTTCTGGCGACCGAACACAGTGCCGGTCCGCGTCGGTGAAACAATCATCGAGGGATTGCACCTCGTCCAACTCTGGGT
>CAMCXA010000032.1 GCA_945883115.1 Alsobacter soli | reverse complement strand
TTCCTCAAACGGATATAAACACCATGGGTTTCAAATGCGGTATTGTCGGCTTGCCGAATGTTGGCAAATCGACGCTTTTCAATGCTTTGACGCAGACGGCGGCGGCGCAGGCGGCTAATTATCCGTTTTGTACGATCGAGCCGAATGTCGGCGATGTGGCTGTGCCTGATCCGCGGATCGAGGCGCTGGCGGCGATTGCGGGGTCGAAAGAGATTATCCCGACGCGGATTACCTTTGTCGATATTGCGGGCATTGTGCGCGGGGCGTCGAAGGGAGAGGGGCTCGGCAACCAGTTTCTCGCCAATATTCGCGAGGTGGATGCGATTGCCCATGTTGTGCGTTGTTTCGAGGATGGCGATATCACGCATGTGGAAGGCAAGATTGACCCGCTGGCGGATATAGAGACGATTGAAACGGAGTTGATGCTCGCCGATCTCGATAGTCTGGAGAAGCGCATTCTGCCGCTCGAGAAAAAGGCGAAAGGCGGCGACAAGGACGCGAAAGAGCAGGTCTCGATCATGGAGCGTTGCCTTGTGCTGCTGCGGGAAGGCCGCCCGGCGCGTCTGGTGGAGCGTTCGCCGGAGGAGGAACGCGCCTACCAGATGCTGAACCTGCTCACATCCAAGCCCGTGCTGTATGTCTGCAATGTCGAGGAAGCGGCGGCGCATGACGGCAATGCCTTCTCCGCGAAGGTGTTTGGGCGTGCGAAAGAGGAAGGCGCGAAAGCGGTTGTTGTCTCCGCGCAGATCGAGAGCGAGATTGCGGTGATGGATGCAGCCGACCAGAAGGATTATCTCGATGCTGTCGGCCTCGAAGAGCCAGGTTTGAACCGTGTCATCCGTGCGGGCTATGAACTTCTGGATCTTGTGACGTATTTCACGGTCGGGCCAAAAGAGGCGCGCGCATGGACGATTTCAAAGGGCACGAAAGGCCCGGCGGCGGCTGGCGTGATCCATACGGATTTCGAGAAGGGCTATATAAGGGCCGAAACCATTGCCTATGCCGATTATATTGCCAATAAGGGCGAGGCCGGCGCGCGTGAGGCGGGCAAGTTCCGGCTGGAAGGCAAGGACTATGTCGTGGCGGATGGCGACGTGCTGCATTTCCGGTTTGCGAATTAGGGTAGGGTTTAGAGTGTAAGTGCTATACAACCGTCATTGCGAACGTCAGTGAAGCAAGCCAGATGATGGTGAAAGTTTAAGCGCTCCGTTTATCGCATCCTATCGCCAACCATTAACTGGGCTGCTTCGCGTTCGCTCGTAGTGAGGGATGAGATAAGTCGTACCTGCTCGCCTAAGGCATATATTGCCCGCCATTGACCTCGATCACCTGCCCGACGAGATAGCCGGAGAGGGAGTCGGAGGCGAGGAAAAGGAAGGTGCCGACGCAATCTTCGGCGATGCCGAGACGGCCTTGCGGGATGGTTTTGCGTCCGGCTTCGAGCTGCTCGGCAGTTGAATAGCGCTCATGGAACGGTGTGCTGATCGTGCCGGGCGAGACGGCGTTGACGCGGATATTCGCGCCGATCAGCTCTTTCGCCATGCCCTTCGTGAAGGTGGAGACGAAGCCCTTTGCGGAGGCGTAGAGCACCGAGCCGCCGCCGCCGCCATGACGGGCGGCAATTGACGATACATTGATGATGTTGCCGCCGCCCTGCGCTTTCATGAGGGGCGCCACTTCGCGCATGAAGGCCACAACAGACCAGACATTGAGATCCATGACGCGGTCATAATGGGCGTCGTCCATTTCGCCGAGCCATTTGCGACCCAGCATGCCGCCGGCATTATTGATGAGAACGTCGATCCGGCCGAAGTGCTTGACGGTGTCGGCAACGATGCGGGCGGGAACGCTCCGGTCGGAGATGTCGCCCTGCACGAGGGCGGCCTCGCCGCCTGCTGCGATGATCTCGGCAACAACGGCCCCGGCTTCCGCCTTGCTCGCATTGTAATGCACCATGACGCGCGCGCCATTGGCGGCAAAGCCTTTCGCGGTGGCAGCACCGATGCCGGTGGATGCGCCGGTGACGAGAACGACTTTGCTTTTGAGATCGGGGATCATGAGGGGTCTTTCGGGGATTTAATGGCCGTCGAAGGCGATGAGGGTGCGGACAGGGACGTTGAGGGCCTCGATGCGCTTGCGACCGCCGAGATCGGGGAGATCGATGACAAAGCAGGCGGCGACGACTTCCGCGCCGATGCTCTTGAGGAGTTTGACGGCTGCCTCGGCTGTGCCCCCCGTGGCGATGAGATCGTCGATCAGGATGACGCGTTCACCCGGTTTGACGGCATCCTCGTGCATTTCCATCTCGTCGAGGCCATATTCGAGCGAATAGGCGATGGAGACGGCCTTATGGGGCAGTTTTCCCTTTTTCCGGATCGGCACGAAGCCGGAGGATAATTGATGGGCGACGGCACCGCCGAGGATAAAGCCGCGGGCTTCGATCCCCGCGACCTGATCGATTTTGTCGCCGGCGAAGGGCTGCACCAATTCGTCGACCGCACGGCGGAAGGCGCGGGCATTGCCGAGCAGGGTCGTGATGTCCCGAAACAGGATCCCCGGTTTTGGATAATCGGCAATGGTTCGGATGGCGTCGCGGAGTAGATCGGGTGTCTGGGTCATGTTTGATCGAGCTCAAGGCGGGGAGACAGGAATAGCGCATCATACAGCGAAGCTGCACACGATAAAGCCCGGAGATCGGCATGACCAACGAAAATATACCCCATGATCACACGCATATGGTTTTGACGGATATCAACATTCCGTTTTTGCGGTTGGTGCGGTTTTTCATCATCGCCGGGCTGGCAGCTATTCCCGCCATGATTGTTATCTGGCTACTGGGGATGCTGGTGATGGGGACTGCTGCGTATTTGCTCGGCTTTGGCGGCGAGTGGGGCATGATGGGGCATCGCTGGGACTAGGCTGACCCGAGAACGCGACCGGCGATGGCGTCCAGTTTGGCGATCAGGGCGGGATCACGCGCGGCTGGCGCGGTCATGATGGCAAAATCGAGCGCCTTGTGGGAGCCTGCGGGGCAGAGATCGCGGGTAGCGGGGAAGTTGAGCGCGAGACGTGCCACAAGACGCCGCGCCTTCTCGGTATTGCTGTGCATGACGGCGATGACGGATTGCACGTCCACGACGTCGTGATCTGGGTGCCAGCAGTCGAAATCGGTGACCATGGCGAGCGTTGCATAGGTGATCTCGGCTTCGCGCGCGAGTTTGGCCTCGGGCATCGCTGTCATGCCGATGACGGAATAGCCGAGGTTTTTATAGGTCATGCTCTCGGCATAGCTTGAGAATTGCGGGCCTTCCATGCAGATATAGGTGCCGCCTTTGACTATTGCTATGCCTTCCGCTTCGCCAGCAGTGGCGATACGCTCGACGAGATTCGGGCCGACAGGATGCGCCATCGAGACATGGGCGACGCAGCCAGCGCCGAAGAAGCTTGATTCGCGCCTGTGGGTGCGGTCGACATATTGATCCACGAGCAGGAAGGAGCCGGGGGGCAACTCGGCACGGAAGGAACCGCATGCGGAGAGCGAGACGATGTCGGTGACGCCGAGGCGTTTCATGGCGTCAATATTCGCGCGGTAATTGATATCGGAGGGGGAGAGGCGGTGGCCACGGCCATGGCGGGGCAGGAAGACGATGTCGGTCTGCCCGATTTTTCCTGTTCTCAGGACGTCCGATGTCTCGCCCCAAGGGGACGCGACTGAGACTTCGCGCAGATCCGTCAGGCCGGGGAGATCATAGACACCCGAGCCGCCGATGATGCCGAGAATGGATTTTGTCATGGGTTCCTCCGTGTATTCCGAGGAAGCTATTCTAGACTGATTCTGCGCCGAGTGACCCTGTCATAAAGGACAGATTTTCACGAAAAAGGCCCCTGTGAAGGGGCCTTTTTGAATGTGGAAGAGTTTGGCCTCAGAAGGCCGGGCCGTGGGCGTGACCTTCGACCCGCGACCAGATCTTCTTTTTGGTGAAATACAGGAGGCCAGCGAAAACGAGGAGGAAGGCAAGCACCCTGAACCCCGTTTCCTTGCGCTGTTCCATGTGCGGTTCGGCGGCCCACATCAGGAAGGCGGAAACGTCCTTCGCGTATTGGTCGACTGTTTCAGGTGCCTGCGGCTTGCCGTCCGCGCCTTTGACATATTCGACCTGACCATCCGAGAGCGGCTTTGGCATCGAGATGATCTTGGCCGGGAAGTATTTGTTGTAATATTTGCCGGGGGGAACCTCGATACCATGCTCAGGCTCGACATAACCCTGAAGCAATGCGGCAGAATAATCGACGCCCTGCTCCTGGAACTGGGTGAAAATGTCGAACACGAACCATGGGAATCCGCGCTCATAGGTGCGGGCCTTGGCAATAACCGACAGGTCCGGCGGAATAGCACCACCATTTGCTGCTGCTGCAGCCTGCTTGTTCGGGAAGGGCGAAGGGATACGATCCGCTGCGCGACCCGGGCGTTCGAACATTTCGCCCGCGTCATTCGGGCCGTCCTTCACCTGATAACTGGCCGCAAGCGTCTTGACCTGCGCTTCGGAGAATTCAGGGCCACCCGGCTGCGCGAGGTTGCGGAATGCGAGCTTTGACATGCTATGGCAGCTGGCGCAGACTTCGCGGTAGACCTTGAAGCCGCGTTGCAATTGCGCATTGTCAAAGGTGCCGAATGGGCCCGAGAAGGACCATGTATTGCGTGGCGGAACCTCGACCACACCCGCGGCAAGCGCGTTGCCGGCCAGAAGGCCAAGGGCGATGGCCATTGCCGCCACCTTGGGCATGAGCGTCAGAACTGGTTTCATCTTGATTCTCCCTGAGACCCGATCAACCTTTGGTATTCGGCGACGCTGCCGCACCAGAGGCCATTGCAGCTGCAGAACCGGACCGGCCGAGGATCGAGTCGGCAATCGAAACCGGAATTGGCTTCGGCCGTTCGAACAGACCAAGCAGAGGCAGAACGACAATGAAATAGATGAAGTAGTAGGCGGTGCAGATCTGCGAGGCGGTCACATATCCGCCTTGCGCTGGCTTGGAACCGAGCCAGCCCAGAATGACGCAATTGATTGCAAAGAGCCAGAAGAACACCTGGAAGACCGGACGGTAATTTCCGGAACGCACCTTGGAGGTGTCGAGCCATGGCAGGAACAGCATGATCGCGATCGAGCCGAACATCGCCATGACACCGAGCAGTTTGTCCGGAATAGCGCGGAGAATGGCGTAGAAGGGCAGGAAATACCATTCAGGCACGATATGGGCGGGAGTTACGGCTGCATTTGCCTCGATGTAATTATCGGCATGGCCGAGGAAGTTCGGAATGTAGAAGGCGAACCAGACAAACATCATCAGGAAGACGACGAGAGCAAGCGCGTCCTTAACCGTGAAATAGGGATGGAACGGGAGCGTATCCTTTTCCGTCTTCTTCTCGACACCGGCTGGATTGTTGGAGCCCGGAACGTGCAGCGCCCAGATGTGCAGGATAACGACGCCTGCGATCATGAAAGGCAGCAAATAATGCAGCGAGAAGAAGCGGTTCAGCGTCGGGTTATCGACCGCATAGCCACCCCAGAGGAAGGTGACGATTGTTTCACCGACGCCCGGGATTGCCGAGAACAGGTTGGTGATGACGGTTGCACCCCAGAAGCTCATCTGGCCCCATGGAAGCACGTAGCCCATGAAGGCTGTTGCCATCATGAGCAGGAAGATGATGACGCCGAGAATCCACAGAACTTCGCGCGGGGCCTTGTAGGAGCCGTAATAGAAGCCGCGGAACATATGGATATAGACGGCGATGAAGAACATGGACGCGCCATTGGCGTGCAGATAGCGTAGCATCCAGCCGTAATTCACGTCACGCATGATGTGTTCGACCGAATTGAAGGCCATGTCCGCGTGCGGCGTGTAATGCATTGCGAGCACGATGCCGGTGATGATCTGCGACACGAGCATGAATGCGAGGATGCCGCCGAAGGTCCAGAAATAGTTGAGATTTCTCGGGTTCGGGAAGGTCAAGAGCGAGGAATGGATCAGCCCCATGATGGGCAGGCGGCTTTCGAACCACTTGCCGAAAGCGCTCTTGGGAACGTAGGTGGAATGTCCGCTCATGGCTTTGTTCCTGTACTGTCGGGGTCAGCCCCGTTATTGATAGGTTAAGATGAAGTTCGGCTCAGCCGATCTGGATTTTTGTGTCGCTCAGGAAAGCATAGGGCGGCACAGGAAGATTGGTTGGTGCCGGTCCCTGCCGGATGCGGCCCGACGTGTCGAACACGGAGCCGTGGCACGGGCACTGCCAGCCTTGGAACGCGCCTTCATTGCCGAGCGGCACGCAACCGAGATGGGTGCAGCTACCGTAAACGACAAGCCATTGATCCTTGCCTTCCTTGACGCGGGCCGAGTCCGGCTGCGGATCGGGCAGGGAGGCTACATCAACGTCTCTCGCCGATTTGATTTCGGCGGCTGTGCGATGCCGTACGAAGACAAGTTTACCGCGCCAGAAGAGCTTGACGATCTGACCTTCGGCGACGGGGGTGAGATCGATTTCCACCGGTGCACCTGCCGCCACTGTCGCCGCATCCGGCGCCATCTGGCTGATAAAGGGCCAAAGTGTGCTCGCAACGCCGACAGCAGCCGCCGCGCCTGTTGCGATGAAAAGGAAATCCCGTCTTGTGTGTTCGGTGTGACCCGATGCGCTGCCTGAATTCGCCACTATCTTAATCCCCGTATCCAACGCGCCAGAACCATTTACCCCGAAAGGTAAACCTTATTACAGCGGGTTTTAACGGACGCGCTGGTTCCGCCAAACCCCGATCGTTCACTCTCTATGCGCGCCCCGAGCGGATTATACAATGCGACCGGTGGTCGCCACGCGGCGGCTGTGTCGCATGAGGCGAAAGACTTGTCTATAGTATGGCATCGAATTGTCATCCGGTTTATGCCAAAAACCGGTAGATTATACCCAATGAATGGTAAAAAATGCATATAGCCCTGTTTCAGCCCGACATTCCCCAGAATACGGGCACTATGCTGCGTATGGCCGCCTGCCTTGATGTCGAAGCGCATATCATCGAGCCGGCGGGATTTCCGGTGTCGGACCGGGCTTTCCGGCGTGCCGGCATGGATTATCTCGATGTGGTGTCGATCCGGCGGCATGTTTCTTGGGAGCATTTCGAGGCTTGGCGGGCGGAAGCGGGCTTGCGTCTCGTGCTTGCCAGCACCCGCGCCAGCGTGCCCTACACCGAATTCTCCTTCAAACCAGATGATATTCTGATGGTCGGGCGCGAATCAGCGGGTGTTCCCGACGATGTTCACGAGCGGGCGGATGCGCGGATTATCATTCCGATGCGGCCAAGTTTGCGCTCGATCAATGTCGCGGTGGCACTCGCCATGGTTTTAGGAGAGGCCTTGCGACAAACAGGCCGGTTTTCAACCCTTGTACCCACGAGCTCAACATGACGGAAACAGACATGCTGGATACCCGCAAAACGCGCGCGGAAATATGGTTTCAGGCCGTGAGGGACACGATTTGTGCCTCATTCGAGCGGTTGGAGGACGAGGCAACCGGCCCGTTTTCGCCCGGCGCGCCGCGGGAGGCGGGGCGTTTTGTGCGGACGCCCTGGCAGCGCACGGACCATTCCGGCGCGAAGGGCGGCGGCGGCGTGATGTCGATGATGGCGGGACGGATTTTTGAAAAGGTCGGGGTGCATTGCTCGACCGTTTTCGGTGAATTCGCGCCGGAGTTTCGCGGCCAGATTCCGGGATCGGAAGAGGATCCACGCTTTTTTGCTACCGGCATTTCGCTGATCGCGCATCCATGGAACCCAAATGTGCCGACAGTTCACATGAATACGCGGTTTGTCGTGACGACGAAGGCGTGGTTTGGCGGCGGGGCGGATCTGACGCCTGTGCTGAACCGGCGGCGGACGCAGGAAGATGTCGACAGTATCGATTTCCACGCGGCAATGCGGGGGGCTTGCGAGGCGCATGCGGCCATTGCGCCCTACGACAAATACAAGGAATGGTGCGATACTTATTTTTTCCTGAAGCACCGGAACGAACCGCGCGGCATTGGCGGTATTTTTTATGATTATCTAGATTCAGGCGATTGGGAGGCGGATTTTGCCTTTACACAAACGGTCGGCGAGCAATTTGCCGGGATTTATCCAACAATAGTTGCCCGGAATGCGTCGACGCCGTGGACGATGGAGGACCGCGAGGAGCAGCAAATCCGCCGCGGACGCTATGTCGAGTTCAATCTGCTCTATGATCGCGGGACGATTTTCGGCCTGAAGACTGGCGGCAATGTCGACTCGATTCTGTCATCCATGCCGCCGACGGTGAGGTGGCCGTGAGAGGCAGTGAGCCAGATTGAGCGCAACCATCGCTTGGAAAACAGCCGATCCCATGCCCTCCGATGTTGAGAGAGTTCTGGCGTTTTCCCCGGATTTCGGCTAGTATCCGGATAATCCGGGGGGTTTGAATGACTGGCATGTTGCGCGTGACCTCAACTGAATTCGGCAAGGAAGTCGGCCGTTATCAAGACGCGGCGCTGACGCAGCCCGTGATCGTGACCCGCAACGGCCGTGATCGCACAGTGATGATTTCCGCAGAAGAATACCAAAGGCTGAAGCGCCGGGACCGGCAGGTTTTTGCCGTCGGAGAACTGCCCGAAGATATCATCGACGCCATTGCGACGGTGGAGATGGATCCGCGGCACGCGGCTCTTGATGACCTGATCACAGACTGGAAACCGTGAGCCTTCCTGCGCCGGAACCCGGCCTTGTGATCCGGTATGCTTATCTTTGGTCGAACGAGGCAGCGGCGGGCCGCGAGGAGGGCAGCAAGGACAGGCCTTGTGCGATCATCCTCGCTTCGACTGATCGTGATGGCCAGAAAAAGGTCGTTGTTGTTCCCGTTACACATACACCGCCGACAAACCCCGACGTGGCGCTCGAGTTGCCATCCACCATAAAGACGTCGCTTGGCTTGGACTCGGACAGATCATGGGTCGTGTTGTCGGAGAGTAATTTGTTCGATTGGCCCGGCCCCGATTTGCGGCGGGTTAACAATGGTGACCCGAGTTCTGTTGCCTACGGCTTCCTGCCACCCCGCTTTTTTGCTGAACTTCGGCGGCGGTTTTTGGTTTTGGAAACAGCGGCGAGGTCCCGTCGTGTGAGGCGAACTGATTAGGCGATCCCGAAAATCAATCACTTGGCTCTGGCATAGGCCTCGTAAAGTTCCCGAGCCTTGCGGTAGATCGGGCCGGGTTGGAGATCTCGGGTGTCGATGCGGGTGACGGGCTGGACCTTGCCGTAATTGCCGGCGGAAAAAATCTCGTCCGCGCCGAGAAACTCGCGATAGGTCAGGGCGGTCTGGTCGACGCGATGGCCGGATGCTTCGAGGAGCGTAATCGTCCGCTGGCGGGTGATCCCGTTCAGGAAGGTGCCGTTCGGGGCCGGTGTTCTGATGACGCCATCCTTCACCATAAAGATATTGGCGGTGGCGAGCTCGACGACATTGCCGAGCATGTCGGTGAGCAGGCAATTATCGAAGCCGCGCGCGCGGGCTTCGAGCAAAGCGCGACCATTATTGGGGTACAGGCATCCGGCTTTGGCATCGAGCGGCATGGTTTCGGGCGTCGGGCGGCGGAAGGGGGAGAGGGTGATCGCTGAGCCGATTTCGCCCGGCATCGGGGCCTCGTAGATCGAGAGCAACCAACGGGTCGAGTCGCCATCGGGCGCGACGACGCCGTTGCTGCCCATTTCGGGCCAATACATCGGGCGGAGATAGAGCGCGGCATGTGTGTCGAATTTGGCGATGCCTTCCCATGCGAGCTTGGTCCATTCCTCGACGCTCACGAGCGCCTTGAGGTGCATGGCCACGGCCGAGCGGTTGACGCGGGCAAAATGCAGTTCGAGATCAGGGGCCACGCCGTCATAATAGCGGGCACCATCGAACACGGACGAGCCGAGCCAGAAGGCGTGGCTTCGCGGCCCGAGAATGGGCGGATTGCCCTCGTGCCAGGCGCCGTCAAAAAATGTCCAGGTTGTCGACCACATATTCAGATTTCCGTGATGAGAGCGGTTGCGGGGAGGCTAGGCGGCCAATGCCGCCAGAATTCTGGCCCAAGAGCGGATTCCCTTGTGAAAACTGCGAACGTCGTATTTCTCATTGGGTGAATGGATGCGGTCATCATCGAGCGCAAAGCCGATGAGGAGCGAGTCGAGACCGAGTGCGGTTTTGAATTCGCCAATGACGGGGATCGATCCGCCCGATCCGATCGTGACAGCAGCGACGCCCCATTCGTCTTTCAGGGCGGCTTTCGCGGCGACGAGATCGGGCATATCGAAGGGAAGGGTGATCGCTTTCGAGCCCTTGTGGCTGATGAAATCGGCGGTGCAATCGGCGGGAAGGCGCGCGCGGACATGGGCCTGGAATGCGTCGCGGATGGCATCGGGATCCTGATGACCGACGAGGCGGAAGGAGATTTTGGCGGAGGCCTCGGCGGCGATGACGGTTTTTGCTCCGACGCCAGTGTAGCCGCCAATGATGCCATTGACGTCGCAGGTGGGGCGCGACTGGATCATTTCGATGACCATGCGGCCTTTTTCGCCTGCGGGGATAGCGAGGCCGACGGGGCCGAGGAATTTTTCGGGCGACAGATCAAGCGCCCGCCATTCTTCCAGAATATGGGGCGGGGTCTCGGGAACGCCTTTGTAGAAATCGCGCAAGGTAACGCGGCCTTGGTCGTCATGCAGGTCGGCGATGATTTTGGCGAGCAGATTGACCGGATTGCGCGCCGCGCCGCCATAGACGCCGGAATGCAGATCGAAATCGGCGCATTTGATGGTGACTTCCTCATAGACGATGCCGCGCAAGGTGGTGTTGATGCAGGGGGTTTGCTGGTCCCAAAGGCCCGTATCGCAGACAAGCGCGATATCGGCTTTCAATTCGGAGCCATGCGAGGCGAGAAAATCGGAGAGGCTTTGCGAGCCGTCCTCCTCCTCGCCCTCGATCAGGAAGGTGATCCCGATCGGCAGGGAGCCCGCAACCGATTTCCAGGCGCGACAGGCTTCGATGAAGGTCATGATCTGGCCTTTGTCATCGGACGAGCCGCGGGCGCGAATGGCTTTGCGGCCATCGGGCAGGGTGGCGATGACGGGCGCGAAGGGCGGTGTTTCCCATTGGTCGAGCGGGTCGACAGGTTGCACGTCGTAATGGCCGTAGAACAGCGCGTGGCGGGTGCTGCTGCCTGCGACATTCGCGGTGACTATCGGGTGGCCCGCCGTGGGGTTGGACGTTGCGGAAACGCCCAGCGTAGCCAGTTCGCTCACGAGCCAGTCGGCGGCTTTCCGGCAATCGGCGGCGTGCTGCGGATCGGTCGAGATGGACGGGATTGCGAGAAAGCCGAACAGGCGGGCCATGGCGGCATCGACATCGGCGTCAATGCGGGCAAGAACGGCATCAAGATGCGACATCGGGGTATCCTTGAACGGGGTCATCGCCGCAGAGGGCTTCACCGTGTGTAGCGGAGTGCCGGGGCGCGTTCAACCCTTGGCAATGCCCTTGAGGATCGGAATTTGACTGACGAGAACGGCGAGCGCGCAGGAGATGACACGGCTTGCGACTGTATCGGCACGGCTTGTCAGGATGATCGGTACCCGCGCGCCCATGGCGATGCCGGCCGCCTCGGCATGGGCCATGAAGGAGAGGCTTTTGGCGAGGATATTGCCGGATTCGAGATCGGGGACGATGAGAATATTGGCGCGCCCGGCAACGGGCGAATTGATCTGTTTTTGTGAGACGGCGGCCTGATCGATGGCGTTGTCGAAGGCGAGAGGCCCGTCGATAAGTGCACCTGTGATCTGGCCGCTATCCGCCATTTTGCAGAGCGCCGCCGCGTCAAGAGTGGACTGGATGGCGGGGTTGATCATCTCGGTTGCGGACAGGATTGCGACACGCAGGTCAGCCCAGTGGAGCGCGGTGGCAAGATCAATCGCGTTCTGGACGATGTCTGCTTTCTCCGCGAGCGTCGGCGCGATGTTGACGGCGGCGTCCGACACGATGAAGGGCTCGGCGCGGCCCGGCATGGCCATGACGAAGCAATGGCTGATCCGACGCTCGGTCCGGATTCCTTGAATGCGATCAAGTGCGGGTTCGAGCAGTTCGTCGGTATGGAGACTGCCCTTCATCAAGGCGGCGGCTTTGCCCTGACGCACAAGGTCGATGGCGGACCCGGCGGATGCGTGGCTATGGGGCGTGTCGACGAGCGGATAGGCGGAAATATCGACACCGGCCTCGGCAGCAGCCTTGAGGATTTTGGCTTTTGGGCCGACCAGAACGGGGGTGATCAAAGCGCGCTTTTCAGCGTCCGCAATGGCCAGGAGGGTTGCCGTGTCACACGGGTGCACGATGGCGGTGACGATCGGAGGCAATTTCTTGCAGGCGGCAAGGAGTTTCTGAAAGGCGGGGTGGGGAATGTTTTGCTCTGTCATGATCTGCTCAGGCCACCGCGCCGGGGCGGGCGGAAACTTCCGCATGCCAGCGGAGAACATGGCTCAGATGTTCGGGAATGGCCAACCGCGCCCGCGCCATGAAATCGACCGCGCAGAGGGCGGTGATATCGGCGATTGTGAAGCGCGGACCGGCGACGAAGCGGTGATCCTTGAGAGCGTCGTTCAACAGATCGAGTGCTTTGAGCACGCGCGGGCGGTTGGCGTCGGCCCATTCCGCGATTTGCGGGACTTCCATGGCGGCCATTTTGGGGTGGGTGTGCCGGAACACGGAAGCAACGAAGGTGAACAGGCCGAGTTCGATGCGCCGGTCCCACATTTCGATTTCGGCGCGTTCGAGCGGATCGTTGCCGAAGAGATTGGGGGCGGGATACAGCGATTCCAGATAGCGGCAGATCGCGGTCGACTCTGTTAGGACTTTACCATTCTCGAGCCGCAAAGCCGGTGTCCGCTGGAAGGGGTTCAGGGCGGTAAACTCTTCGGATTTTTGGGCGAGTTCGCCGAGGTCAATCATTTCGCGCGGGATGTCGATGCCCTTTTCCGCGAGAAAGATGCGGACCCTGCGGGGATTTGGCGCAACAGGACTGTCATAGAGCAGCATAGGGGTGATCCTGATGTAAGCGAGCGATGCGGGGGCAGTCTGAACGTAGTTTATGCTAACCGCATCGTGAGTCCAATCTCTTGAATTTGAGGCTTTTTCAAAGCGTGGATTTAAGAGTCGATATGCAATCTGAAGATGTATTTTTTGGGTATTGCACATCATGACGTTGGCTACCGATTATTTCGGTCATCCCGAGAGGCTTGTCGAGACGTTGCGGAGGTGGCGGATCGCGTTGTTTCGCGGCGGTCGCTTGTCTGCCGCAAAGCATGATGGGCGGCTTGCGGAAGCGGTTGACGATATACTGGTTCATCAGATTGCCAGCCGTTACAAGTATGCCCTGCCGGTGCTGGGAATGTTTCTTGTGTTTTCAGTTTTTGCGGCGGGATGGCGATTTGGCGAGCCGGTTCCGATAGGTGGCCTCCTTGTTTTTGGTTCGCTTGCCGTGCTGGCGACGGGAGCCTGGTCAGCGGGATTTTACTCCCGCTCGGAACGTTTAACGCAGTTCTGGCGATCCGGTTTCATTGCATGTGCGTGCATTCAGGGTGCGGGGTGGGCGCTTCTTGCCGAAGAGATTGCGTCAGTTCTTTTTGTGGGGTCAATGCACATCGCCCAGATGATGACGGTGGCGCTCGCTCTACTGGCGATTGCGACGTCATTGCCGCTCAGGGCGGCGGTGCATGGCTTGATCTGGCCGATCTTCTGCGGGCAGGTTCTGAACGTGTTGATGGGTGCCGACGCCATAAACGGTGTTTCGAGTGTTTTCTCGCTGATGATGATGGCATTCACCCTTTTCGCCTGTGACCGCTTGGCCGTGATGATGAATGCCCGGCATTCCGACCGAATGGAAAAGGACGCACTCATTCATGCGCTCGAAGAGGCCAAGCTCCATTCGGATGAAGCACGGAAGCGTGCCGAGGATTTGAACCTGACGAAGTCGCGGTTTCTGGCGACGGTGAGCCATGAATTGCGCACACCTTTGAACGCAATTCTGGGATTTTCCGAGGTGATGAAGGACGAAATGCTGGGGCAGCATCAGGTGCCCTCTTATCGGGAGTATGCGAACGACATCCATCGCAGCGGGCAATTGCTTCTCGGCATTATTGACGAGGTTCTTGATCTCTCGAAAATCGAGGCGGGCCGTTATGATTTGCATGAATCGTTGATCACGCTTGAGGCGACAGTGACCGATTGTGCCCATTTGTTACAGATGCGTGCGCACCAGCGTGATCTGTCGATCAGCCTCCAGATTTCGATGTCGTTACCGCCGCTTTATGCGGATGAGCGGGCTGTCCGGCAGATCACACTCAATTTGCTTTCCAATGCGATCAAATTCACACCGGCTGGCGGGGATATTCTGGTTCAGGTTGGCCAGACCGAAGCAGGCGGGCATTATATCTCGGTTTCTGACACCGGATACGGCATTCCGGCGCACGAGATTCCGTTGATACTGGAAAGTTTCGGACGAGGATCGCTGGCGATCAAGGCGGCGGAGCAGGGATCGGGCCTCGGGTTGCCGATTGTTCGCGGTCTGATCGATTTGCATCAGGGAGAATTTGCGATCCAGTCCCGCGAAGGTGAGGGCACACGCGTGATCGTCACTTTCCCGCCGGAGCGGGCCGGCAAGCGACATGAAATGCCCATTCCTGCGGTGATTACGCGCATTCCGGCGGAGGCCGCTTAGTCCTTGCGGTCGTCGACTTTGGCCTCGCCAAAGGTTGCCATGCCGTCATGGCAGGCGGCTGCCGCCTTGATCACGCCGATGGCCATTGCCGCACCGGAGCCTTCACCCAGCCGCATACCGAGATCGAGGATCGGCTTTTTGCCGAGACGTTCGAGCACATCGCGGTGCGCGCCTTCGGCCGAGGCGTGACCTGCCATGCAATGATCGAGCGTGCGGGGATCAAGGGCGTGCAGAATGGCGGCGGCGGCGGTGGCGACATAGCCGTCGATCACCACCGGAATACGCTCCATGCGGGCGGCGAGAATAACGCCGGCCATGGCTGCGATTTCACGCCCGCCGAGACGCCGGAGCACTTCGAGCGGATCGTGCAAATGGTCTTTATGGAAGGCCAGTGCGGTTTCAACCGCTGCGATTTTACGCTTTAAGCCCTCATCATCCACACCCGTGCCGCGCCCGACCCAATGGGCGGTATCGCCGCCGTAAAGGGCAGCATAGATGGCTGCTGAAATCGTGGTATTGCCAATGCCCATTTCGCCGATGCCGACGAGATCATGCCCGCCGCCAATCGCTTCCATGCCGAAAGCCATGGTGGCGACGCAGGTTTTCTCGTCCATCGCCGCTTCTACGGTGATATCGCCCGTGGGCAGTTCGAGCGCCAGATCATAGGCCTTGAAGCCGATATCGAAGGTTTTGCAAATCTGGTTGATCGCCGCGCCGCCCGCGCCGAAATTGTCGAGCATTTGCTGGGTGACACTCGCCGGATAGGGCGAGACGCCGCGCGCAGTGACGCCGTGATTGCCCGCAAACACGGTGACGAGCGGCCGCATAATTGCCGGACGCGCCTTGCGCTGCCAAGCGGCGAGCCATTCGACGATCTCCTCCAACCGGCCAAGACTGCCCGGCGGCTTGGTGAGAAACCTGTCCCGCGCGCGCACAGCCTCGACGGAGACGAGATCAGCCTCCGGCATTTCGGAAATGACGCGGCGGATATCGTCGAAGGGCTGGGCGGTGGTGGTCATCGGGGAACTCGTCAAAACGGATTACACAAGCGTGCGTCGTTAGACGCTGTGATGGGATTCGATGCAAGGGTAAAAGGGGATTTGGGGTGGGTGATTGCGAGGTTTGCAGTGAAAGCTTCAGACAACCTCGTGGGTTTTTAACCAGTCTTTTAGGGCGGCATCGATCCGTGTCTGCCAGCCGGTGCCACTTGACCGGAAGGTTTGAAGCACATCGGGCGACAAACGGATGGTGATCCGCTCTTTGGTGATCAGCGCCTTAGGCCGTCCCTTCAACTTGGTTTGAAGTGATTTTGGCAATGATGTGAACGGCTTGAACGCGGAGGGATCGACACCCGATAGATCGCCCACTTCACCGTCACTATCGATCAAGGGTTTGCGGGAATCCATGTTTCTTTCCTTCTCTGTTGTTGGCTTTTCGAAAGCTGATCACCCGAATGCCGCCCTCGATCTCGGCAAATACGAGAACGTGCAGGCGTTCATTCAGATAACCAAGCGCTATGTAACGCGGCTCGGGATAGTTTTTTCGATCGTCTTGCCAAAACTTAGCAGTTTCAAAATCAAAATCTCTAACCATCTCGAACGAAATGCCGCGCTCCAGCGCGTTTTTATCGCTCTTGGCGGGATCATAGCTGCAGATCATCGTGCTTTATTGTATGCACAAAATCGTTGGACATGTCAATTCAGTGTTCAGGGAACTATTGGAAAATATCAGCCACTCAAAACGCCACATCTAACCGTTCCACCCCATGAAAATGATAGGCGTCGCGGTAGACCGGTTTCCCCGCTAGCTGCAAACGAGGCAACCGTTCGAACAACACTTTCAACGCCACGCGCATCTCGAGACGTGCCAGCGGGGCGCCGATGCAGAAATGGATGCCGCCGCCGAAGCTGGTATGGGCGTTGAGGGGGCGGGCCGGGTCGAGTGTGTCGGGGTGTTCGAAGCGGGCGGGGTCGCGGTTTGCGGCGCCGAGCATCAGGCCGACGACATCGCCCTTTTTCAGGGAAACGCCGCGAAAGTCGAGATTTTCAAGGGCATAGCGGGTGAACATGTGGAGGGGCGCGTCGAAACGCAGCACTTCTTCGATGAGGCCTTCGGCGCGGGCGGGGTCATTCAGGCAGGTGCGTGCGTCGATCTTGTGTTCGAGAATGGCTTTGACGGCATTGCCGATGGCGTGGACGGTGGCTTCGTGGCCGGCATTGAGGACGAGAATGCAGGTCGAGACCAATTCGTCTTCCGAGAGGCGCTTGCCCTCTGTCTCCGCCGCAATCAGATGGCTGATGAGATCGTCGGCCGGTGCTTTCCGCCGCTCCGCGATATAGCGGCGCAGGAAGTGCACGAAGTCCTGCGTGGCGGCGACGGCGGCGGTTTCGATCTCGTGGGTGCGACCGAACTGGTACATCGCGACCATTTTATGCGACCAGTCGAGCAGTTGCGGGGCCATGGCGGCGGGGACGCCGAGTAATTCCGCGATGAGGATGACGGGAATGGGCGTGGCGAAGGCCTCGATAAGCTCGACCGTTCCGGCACGCTCGAAGCCGTCGATCAGCTCATGTGCCAGCGCCTCGATGCGGGAGGCCAGCCGGTCGACCTGCCGCGAGACGAAAGCGCGGTTGATCAGGGTTCGCAGCCGTGTGTGATCTGGCGGCTCCAATTCGAGCAAAGAGTGCAGTTCGACATCATAGAACGGTTTGACATGCTCGGCGGGCGCGGACCAGCCAAGCTCCTCGCGGGTTGCGCGATGCAGGATCTGGCGGCCGAAGCGTTTGTCGCGGAAGAGCGCGCTGACATCCTCGTGACGCGAGAAGCACCAGAAGCCGTATTGCTGCCAGAAGAAGACGGGGCTTCTCTCGCGGATTGTGTGATAGGCGGGATAGGGATTGTTGTAGAAGTCCGGATCACGGGGATCGGGCGTGACGGGGGCGGCAGATGTTGGGTTTGACACGCGCATCGTTTCCTTAAGCGGCAGACAGGCCAGATGAGCCCGCTTCGGGATGATTTTCAAGGGCGAAGTGGGTTCTTGGGGTGTATCATGGCGTTGTCGATGCTTTTGTGTTTGTGTGTTTCAGGATATTGGGGCGGAGCTGGCGGGTGTTCAGGCTTTCGGGAAGGGTGTTTGAGACATGCGGAATTTCATGCAACGGGCTGTTTCGGGGTGCGGGCGATGACCAATCCCGTTGCGCGGCATGTATCGCTGCTTTTCGATGCTATCCGGTTTTACTCGCGCATTCCGGTTCCGGCCTTGCCGTGGGAGGCTGATCCGCATGCTGTGCCTGATTTCCGGATTTTGCCGCGTGTCCTGCCTTTTGCCGCTCTTTTGATTGCGGTGCCTTCGGCGCTGGTGCTTGCTGCGGGGAGTGCAGCGGGGTTGCCGCCTTATGTTGCGGCGGCGCTTGGCGTCACAACGGGGTTGCTCGCAACCGGCGCGATGCACGAGGACGGATTGGCCGATACGGTTGACGGTTTTGGCGGCGGGCACACGGTCGAACGCCGGCTCGAGATCATGGCGGATAGCCGGACGGGTGCTTATGGCGTTGCGGCCCTGGTCATGATGCTTGTGATCCGGACTTTGGTGCTGGGCGAGATGATTGGCGCATTTGGCGGTCTTGCAGCGGTTTTGTCGCTGTTGGCGTCGGCGATCTTGTCGCGCGTTCTGGGGCTTATGCCGCTTGTTCTATTGCCGCCGGCGCGACCGGGCGGGCGTTCGGCAAGCGTCGGCAAGCCCTCATTCGGGAGCATGGTGATTGCGGTGCTGGGGGCGCTGGCACTCAGTACGGTGCTGCTTTTCTTTGGCCATTATTCGCCGTTAGGAATTGGCCTTGCGGTGACGGCAAGCATCGTCTCGGTCGTGCCGCTGCTGCTCCTGTCGAAACGCCTGATCGGCGGGCAGACAGGAGACGTCGCAGGTGCCACACAACAGGTCGCGGATGGTGTGATGCTGGTTGCCCTGCTTGTGCGATAGAGATGTCAGGTTTTCCGAAACGAGTTTCTTAACGATGGCGATTTCCACCCCCTGCATCAAGATTTGCGTGATTGATCGCGTTACCGGTTATTGCATCGGGTGCGGCCGGACGGGCATGGAAATTTCAAGCTGGTCGACCTTGCAGGAACCGGAGCGGCAGGCGACGATGGCCTTGCTCGGGGAGCGGATGAAATCCATGTCGAGCCGTGCGGCGCGTGGCGGCAGAACGCTGGTCAGGCGGCGAGGCTCCACAGGAAGCGCACGATAACGGCCAGCAAAAACAGGCCGAAGGCTTTCTCAAGTTTCTTCTTAGACAAGCGATGCGCCAGATTGACGCCGATTGGCGCCATCAGAACGCTTGTCGGGATGAACAAAGCGACGCCGATCAGCGAGACATAGCCGAGCGAGAAGGGCGGGAGGATTTCCATCTTGGGCCAACCGGCAAAGACATAGCCGAGCGCGCCGGGAATGGAAATCAAGACTCCGAGGCCGGATGACGTTGCGACCGCCTGATGGATCGGGCGACGGTAAAGCATCATGAACACGTTGCAGAGTTGCCCGCCGCCAATACCCATCAGCGAGGAGAGAAAGCCGATCATTCCGCCATAGAGGCGCATGAGAAATCCGGTCGGCATATCGCCCTTCAGGGCCCAGCTGTCCCGGGCGAAGAGGAGCCGGAAACTGCTGAAGACGGCGATGGTGACGAACATGACCTTGAACAGCATTGGCGGCGCAAACCGCGCTACCAGCGTGCCGAGAATGACGCCTGAAATGACGGGGAGTGCCCATGTTTTCAGGAGAGCCAGATCGACCGCGCCTTTCGCGTAATGCGCCTTGAAGGACCGGATCGATGTCGGGATGATGATGGCCAGCGAGGTGCCGATGGCGAGCGGCATGCGGACGGCTTCATCCGTGCCGACGACGCGGAACAATTCGTACAATATTGGTACAATAATGATGCCGCCGCCAACGCCGAATACGCCTGCGAGGAGGCCGGTCGCGCCGCCTGCAACCAAAAGGCCGATGGCGAGAAGCAGGAGTTCCCCGGTGGGGATCGAACCAAGCATGAGGGGACCTTTATCTGGGTACCGGAGGGCATGAGGAGAATGAAGAGGTCACGCGGCGGCCATGGCGTCGCGGTGGACAAGGGTTACGGCTTCACGCAGCACGGACAGACCGGCGGAGCGTTTGACGCCTTCGGTGGCGAGGTGACGGCGGAAGGCGCGCGCTCCGGATCTGCCCGTGAACAGGCCGAGCAGATGGCGTGTCATGGCGTGCAGCGGCGTGCCCTCGGCAAGGCGCGCCTCGGCATAGGGATAAAAGTGTTCGAGCGCTTCCCACGCATCGTTGACGGGAGCGGGTTCACCGAAGAGTTCGGGATCAATGGCGAGCAGCATTTCGGGCTCGTGATAGGCGGTGCGCCCGACCATGACGCTATCGACGCGGGCGAGGTGGTGGGTGATTTCCGCGAGCGACGTAATGCCGCCATTGATTCCGATCAGGTAGGACGGCAGGCGCTTTTTGAGGCGGTGGACGCGATCATACTCAAGCGGCGGAATGTCGCGGTTTTCTTTCGGGGAGAGTCCCTTGAGCCACGCTTTGCGGGCATGGACGATCACGCCATCGCATCCGGCGGCGATCACCGCATCCACGAGCTGATCGAGAGCGGTTTCGGGATCTTGATCATCGACACCGAGGCGGCATTTGACGGTGACGGGCAGGGGGGTGGCGGCTTTCAGCGCGGCAACGCAGTCGGCCACAAGCGCGGGCTCGCGCATCAGGCAGGCGCCGAAGCGGCCTTCCTGCACGCGGTCCGACGGGCAACCGACATTGAGATTAATCTCGCAATAGCCAAAATCCACGGCAATTCTTGCCGATTGCGCGAGTTCAGCGGGGTTTGAGCCGCCAAGTTGCACGGCGACGGGATGCTCGCGCGCATCGAAGCCGAGCAATCGCTCGCGGTCGCCATGGAGGATCGCGGCACTCGTGACCATCTCGGTATAGAGCAAGGCGCGGCGCGTGAGAATGCGATGGAAGAACCGGCAATGACGGTCCGTCCAGTCCATCATCGGGGCGATGGAGAATTTCGGCATGACAGGATTTTGTCTTGTTTCGGTCACCAGGGGGTCTGTCTATCTCTCGTGCGGCGGATGATCCGGGTCGGGAAGGGTCCGTTGATGACCCGATTTTAACGGTGCGGGCAGAGTTTGTACATTACAACCTTTCAAAAGCGCGGTTGAAGTCGGAAGGCGGATTTGGTAGAAGGGTGCAGCGCAAAATTCAGTCAATGCGATCAATGCGAGGGGTTCCGGAATGCTGGGAAAATCCAGCGTGTCCGTATACCGAGCATCCAGAATGCGGATGACCGCGCAGGTCAATCAACCAGCCATGATCGGAGAGAAAAATGAGCGGAAATAAGGGCGAAAGCGCCGGCCAGTGCCCGGTCAATCACAGCGCCATGAAGCAAACGACATCCGGTGCCCGGACAAATCGTGATTGGTGGCCGAACCAACTCAATCTGAAAATTCTCCATCAGCATTCTGCGCTCTCCAATCCGATGGGCGAGTCGTTCGACTATTCCAAGGAATTCAAGAAGCTCGATCTCGAGGCCTTGAAGAAAGACCTTTACGCGCTGATGACGACATCGCAGGACTGGTGGCCGGCAGATTACGGTCATTATGGACCGTTTTTCATCCGTTTGGCGTGGCATAGCGCGGGTACTTATCGCACCGGTGACGGACGCGGCGGGGCCGGTGCAGGCTCGCAGCGTTTCGCGCCGCTCAATAGCTGGCCGGATAATGGCAATCTTGATAAAGCGCGCCGTTTGCTCTGGCCGATCAAGCAGAAATACGGCAACTCGCTCTCATGGGCCGATCTGATGATTTTTGTCGGCAATTGCGCGCTTGAGTCGATGGGTTTCAAGCCGTTCGGCTTTGCCGGTGGTCGTGCCGATGTGTGGGAGCCCGAGGAAGATATTTATTGGGGCGCCGAGGGCAAATGGCTCGAGGACAAGCGCTATAGCGGTGATCGTGAGCTAGAAAACCCGCTCGCTGCCGTGCAGATGGGCCTGATTTACGTTAATCCGGAAGGGCCGAACGGCAAGCCTGATCCGCTTGCGGCTGCAAAAGATATCCGTGAGACATTTGCGCGCATGGCGATGAATGACGAGGAGACGATTGCGTTGATTGCCGGCGGCCACACGTTCGGCAAGGCGCATGGTGCGGCTGACCCGTCGAAATATGTCGGTCCGGAGCCGGAAGGCGCGAGCATCGAGGAGCAGGGCCTCGGCTGGAAGAACAGCTATCGCTCGGGCAAGGGCGTCGACACGATCACCAGCGGGCTTGAAGGCGCGTGGACGACCAATCCGGCAAAATGGGACAATAACTACTTCGACAATCTGTTTAACTATGAGTGGGAACTCACCAAGAGCCCCGCAGGTGCGTGGCAGTGGACGCCGAAAAATGGTGCAGGCAAAGATACGGTGCCGGATGCGCATGATCCGAAGGTCAAGCATGCGCCGATGATGTTCACGACCGATCTGGCGTTGAGGATGGATCCGGCCTACGGGCCGATCTCGAAGCGGTTCCATGAAAATCCGCAGCAGTTCGCGGAAGCCTTTGCGAAGGCCTGGTACAAGTTGACGCATCGTGACATGGGCCCGATCACGCGGTGCCTCGGCTCGTTGGTTCCCGAAGCGCAATTGTGGCAGGATCCGGTGCCGGCATTGACGCACAAAGTTGTCGACGCGAAGGACATTGCCGATCTGAAAGCCAAAATCGTCGCATCGGGGCTATCGGTTTCCGATCTCGTCACGACGGCTTGGGCATCGGCTTCCACGTTCCGCGGTTCGGACAAGCGCGGCGGTGCCAATGGTGCCCGTATCCGTCTGGCGCCGCAGAAGGACTGGGCGGTGAACCAACCTGCGCATCTCGCAAAGGTGATTGCGACGCTCGAAGGCATCCAGAAGGCGTTCAACGCAGCGCAATCGGGCGGCAAAGCGATATCGCTCGCCGATCTGATCGTGCTCGGCGGTTCCGCCGGCATCGAACAGGCGGCGAAAAAGGCCGGACACGCCGTGGAGGTTCCTTTCACGCCGGGCCGGACCGATGCGACGCAGGAACATACCGATGTCGAGAGCTTCGCCGTACTTGAGCCGATTGCAGACGGGTTCCGCAATTACCTGAAGACGGAATATACAGTTTCGGCCGAGGAATTGCTTGTCGACAAGGCGCAGCTTTTAACCCTGACG
The DNA here is from genome assembly GCA_945883115.1 of Alsobacter soli. Taxonomy (GTDB): domain Bacteria; phylum Pseudomonadota; class Alphaproteobacteria; order Rhizobiales; family Beijerinckiaceae; genus CAIUPE01. The sequence continues at coordinate 5,448 of CAMCXA010000032.1, read as the reverse complement.
GCACCGGAAATGACGGTTCTGGTGGGCGGTATGCGTGTTCTGAATACGAATGTCGGGCAGGCCCCGCATGGCGTGTTCACAAAACAGCCCGAGACGCTCACCAACGACTTCTTCGTCAATCTCCTCGACATGAACACCACCTGGAAAGCTTCGGCGTCTGCCAAGGGCGTGTTCGAGGGACATGATACAAAGACGGGGGCCCTGAAATGGACCGGCACGCGCGTCGATCTGGTGTTCGGCTCGAATTCGCAATTGCGTGCCCTCGCTGAAGTTTATGGCTCAAGCGACGGCAAGGCGAAGTTCGTGCGCGATTTCGTGGCGGCGTGGACGAAAGTGATGAATGCAGACCGGTTCGATCTGAACTGATCCATTAAACAACATTTCGGGCGCGGCTGATTTCGTGCTGCGCCCGGAATGGACTATTGCTGGTTTGGCCAGTAGGTGCCCTCGAGCACTGGTGCGCCCTCGCACAGGACGAGGCCGCGTTCGACCATATCTTCAAGCTGGGCAAAGACGGAGAGCGCTGCCGCGGGCTTTAATCCGGGCGCGAGCTTCGTGTAAACACGTGTGACGATTTCCGGGATTGTCCGGTCGCCAGCTTTCAGCCGATCAAGGACCGACGCTTCCCGCTGTCGGCGATGCTGGATGAGGCCGCGAACAAAACGCTGCGGATCGATGACGGGATTGCCGTGACCGGGCCAGTACACCGTCTCGCTACGTCCGAGCAATTTCTGCAAAGAGCGCATATAATCCCCCATCGAGCCATCGGGCGGCGCGACGATGCTGGTGGACCACGCCATGACATGATCGCCCGAAAACAAGGCCGCTTCCTCGGCCAGCGCGAAGCTCACATGGTTGGCGGCGTGCCCCGGCGTGTCGAGGGCCGTGAGTGTCCAGTCGGGTCCGGTAATCGTATCCCCGTCGACGAGCATATGGTCAGGGGCGTAGTCCTGATCCGACGAGGCGTCGAGCGGATTGATCTCGCCAAGAGTGAGCGGGCGGGCTGATCGGTGTGGCGAGCAACCGACAATCAGGGCGCCTGTGAGTTCCGCAAGCGGGCGGGCAAGCGGTGAGTGATCACGATGAGTATGCGTCACAAAAATATGGCTCACCGTCGCGCTGCCAATAGCTCCGAGCAGGGTCGCCAGATGGCGCTCATCATCCGGGCCGGGATCAATGACGGCGAGTGTCTTTGTGCCGACGAGATAGGAGCAGGTGCCGGTGAAGGTGAAGGGGCCGCCATTCGGCGCGATGATACGCCGGACAGTGGGCCGGAGCCATTCGGCACCGGTCGCGGAAAGTGGCTCCGAGCGGTCGAAAGAAAGCGTGTCTGACATGGCGTCCTTATGGGTTTTTCAGGCAGGTTTGTCGAGGCTTATCCAGTGGCGGAGACACGCGGAAAGAATCTTTGGGCATAGGGGGAACCAAGTACGGCATTTGGCGTTTTACTTAGCGAAATATACGGAGCATGCCTGTGAACGCGATCTCATCCAAGTCGACTTTTCAAGTGTCGCAACATGATGATGGGGCAGGCAAAGGTGAAAAAGGGTTCACCGCCAAGTGCTTTATGATGGGGGGGGTGGCAGTCGCCGCCTTTGCGCTGCTCATCATTGCTTTTTTACTCTCCGGCCAACTTGATCGCGTGCAGGCGGAGATGGACGGGTTGCAGGAATTCGAAGCGGCCCGGTCAGGAACGGTGGTCAGACTTTTCGAGTTTGATTCTGCCGCGCATCAGGCTCTTCAGGGACCTGACGTCAATGATCTGCATACTGCTATTTCTTTTTTTGACGATTATTTGACGAGTCTCGCGAACCTGTCCCAGCTTCGTCTCTTCGGTGGCCAGGAAGAGCGTCTTGACAATATACGGCGTCTTTCAGCCGAGTTTCGAAGTGTGATGCATGCACTTGCCCATGAGAATGCGGGCCGAAATATTACCGAGAAACGATATCTTGACGCGTTAAAAACGACGCCCATGATCGATGCACTGACCGAACTTGGCACATACAACGCTTCCTTGATTACCGAACGGACGGCGGTTCAGGACACAATCCGAACGATCAATTATGTCTTGATCGGATTGTCGGTGTTTGTTGCTGCATGTGCCGGACTGGTGATGTTGGTGTGCATGCGGCGGCGGTTGGCTACCACAAAGCGTGAGCAGGAAGAATTGCTCCAATCGAACCAGTTGCTCAACAGGGAAATCGAGAAAAAGGCGGCTGATCTCAATCGTGTTCAAGTCCTGTTCGATGCCTCGCTCGGCGTCACGAGCGTGACCATGTTCATGCAGGATCGCGAACTTGTCTACTCATGGGTTCACGGATCGGTGCCCGGCTTTCTGGCGACCAGCGATGTCGGACGCTCGGATTATGACCTGATACCAGGTCCCAATCAGGAGATTTTGATCGCAGCCAAACTAGAGGTCATCGCAACGGGCAAAAGCATTTCGTTCGAATCCAACCGGGAGGAGGATGGCGTGAGGAGGACCTATTGGGTCAATCTTGATCCGCTGATTCAAGACCGGGCAATTATCGGGATTGTCGGTGTGATGAAGGATATCACCGAGCGTCGCCGCCGTGAGGATGAAACGCAGGCCTTGCTGCAGGAATTGGTGCATCGCGCGCAGAATTTGCTCGGTGTGGTGCTGTCCATGGCGAAGCTGAGCGCCCGCTCCTCAACCTCACTTGAGGCGTTCAGCGAACGGTTTTCGGGCCGGATCTCGTCAATGGCGCGCAGCTTCGAGGTTCTCGTTGCCCATGATTGGCAGGGTGCCCCGATCCGGGCGCTGCTGGACAAGAGCCTTGCCACGCTGGATCGTCGCCTGCAGAGCCGCATTTTGATCAAAGGGGAGGACATGCAGCTCAATCCGCTGGTTGCGCAGAATTTGGCACTGGCGTTTCACGAGTTGATTGCCAATGCGATCGATCACGGTTCCCTGAGCGATGGAAGCGGCAGGGTATCGATCTCGTGGTCCGTCCAGCCATGTGACAGCGGCGTGCGCGAATTCAGGTTCCAGTGGACGGAGATCTCGGCGGAACCGAAAGCGATGGAGCATGACCTGGTCGGCTTCGGGCGCAATGTTCTCGAAACGATCGTGCCGCGTGCGATCAATGGTGAAGCGGCATTGTCAAACGGTCCGCAAGGCGTGATCTGGACCCTGACCTGCCCGCTTGACGGGTTTGATGGATCGTCTTGGTCTAAGCCGATGAGTGCTGCAATGACAACGCTTGAAAATACTTCCACCGGCGCCCATAACCAACCGGAAAAGCCGGCAGTCGAGCAGATACACTGACGGGCTGTTGTTTTGGCCTTACCATTTATTCCGATAAACGCTTTCCCATATGACAACCGTGCAACGATTCTGCAGGCTGGCGCATTGCCTTGAGGTAGGCGAGACGTTACCCATTTAGGACATAGCGGAGAATGAAATGACGGTATTGGTGACCGGCGGGGCGGGATATATTGGCAGCCACATGGTTCTGGATCTGATGAAGACCGGCGAGGAGATCGTCGTGCTTGATGATTTTTCGACAGGATTTCCCGGTCTTGTGCCTGCCGGCGTCCGGGTCGTTGAGGGTGATATCGGCAATCGCAAATTGCTCGAGCGTCTGATCCCCGATTACCGGATTGACGCGATTGCGCATTTTGCCGCCAAGATTGTGGTGCCGGAATCGGTGGAAAAGCCGCTATTCTATTATGACAATAATACATCCCGCGCCCGCACGCTGATCGAGGCGGCCGTGAACGGCGGCGTGAAGCATTTCATCTTTTCGTCAACCGCTGCGGTCTACGGCAATGCCGAAACGATGCCGGTGACCGAGGAAACCCCGCCAAACCCTGTCTCGCCCTATGGCCGTTCCAAACTCATGGTGGAATGGATGCTTGAGGATGCGCGGGTTGCCTATGGCGTCGAGCCGATGATCCTGCGCTATTTCAATGTTGCGGGCGCCGATCCGCTCTGCCGCTCGGGGCAGGCGACGCCGCGTGCGACGCATCTGATCAAGACAGCGGTCGAGGCGGCGGTCGGCAAACGCGCTGGCATGTCGATCTTCGGTACCGATTATCCGACCGCGGACGGCACTTGCGTGCGGGACTATATCCACGTCTCCGACCTCGCCCGCGCCCATGTGCTGGCGTTGGATTATCTGCGGAAGGGCGGCAAGGGACAGGTGCTGAATTGCGCCTATGGCCACGGCTCATCCGTTTCGGAAGTGATCGAGACCGTACGCAAAGTGTCCGGCGTGAATTTCAACGTCGAGACCGCGCCGCGGCGCGCGGGCGACCCCGCCGAGATTGTTGCAACAGGCGAAAAAATCCGCTCGGTTCTGGGCTGGGAACCGCAGTACGACGATTTGGAAACCATCGTAACCCATGCACTCGCCTGGGAGCGGAAGCTGATGGACCAATCCCGCCAAGCGGATGCACGGGCGGCATTGGCGACGGTGTAGGCGGGGCTTGAGCCGAAGGGTTTATCAGCGATCTGAAGGCAGAGTGCGTCGTTTCCGATGATCATCGACCCTCCTCCACTTCATCCAGAGTTGTCCGGAATTTCACCCCTTCTCACGCGGCGTATGGGCGGCTTCTCCGCCTTTGCGTCCGGCTTTGGCTGCGAGCCGCGTCAATCGTGCTTAAGGTATTCTTGCAGATTTTCTGTTTATTTCGGCAAGAGGTGTCTTGGAGGCAATATCCAAATTAGTCTATTGCTGTCGGTTTTCATATGATATCTAATTTCGAGTAGTTTAAAATCAAATTTTATGACTATATAATTCAATTTTTATCTTATAAATCAATATTTTAAGTCACATTGGCTTCGTTTTGTTATTTCTGAATTTAACAAATTAATTATAGGACTAATTACCTATTTTATGACAGTTTTAATGTGTTAATTGTCATCGAGAGTGCTATCAATATTCGGATGGAACGAGCGGGATTGTGATCGATCACCTTAACTTTAGGCCTCAGGTTTCCCAATTGCTTCTGCTTTCTTTAGTTCAAGATTACGGATAGCTTTTAGGTATTTTAGCATCAAACGCTTCTCATAGAGCTCGAATGTTTTAATGCGCTTAAAAGGAGAAGGCTTAGCTAGCACGAACTTATCCATCATGACCAAGGCGGTTTTGACGAGCACTCGATGTTCTTTTTGCCTTACGTGTAATTTCCATACATTTGCAGTGGTCGTAGCTACAAATCGATGTCGAAAAATATCAAAACTGTCACTATCGAGATTGAATGTTTGGGATTTGAAGAGATCGTCGATTTCAAAATATGGGGCTGGCCTAGATAGCAGAAAAAGGCTATTTATGTCAGATGGTTATCGAAAGGCGAAAAAGTCGACTCCTCCCAAGTATTCAAGTAGAGTTGATTAAGCAATTTGTAGCGGGCGCAACGGCTCGAACGTCGGCCGAATTGGTCGATGTGAACCGGCATACGGCAACGCTCTATTTTCATAAA
>CAMCXA010000031.1 GCA_945883115.1 Alsobacter soli | reverse complement strand
CGAAAAGGGCTTGCTGTCAGAGGCTCTCCACAACTTCGAACTAGGACTCACTTTTGACCCTGGCAACATTAGAGCTGCGCTCAACAAGGCTGTAACGCTCATCCGTATGTGTCGCCTGACAGAAGCGGATAGCGTTCTATGCCAATTGGCGCTTGTCAGCAGTAACCTTCGTCATCTAGGTTCATGGTTTCGTGGCTTCCGCTCGGAAAACCCGCAGACCTTCCTTATAGGCGGGTTTCGTCGGTGAAATGATCTCATCGCCCACTTCGAGACCGGTTAAAACTTCAACCATTGTTGTACCCCGTATTCCGGTCGTGATGGGACGGCGCAACAGGCGACTATTTTCGATCACAAAAACGCTTTGACCGACCAAAGCCTCAGCCGGAACGAGCAAGGCATTTTTCTTCTCCTTGATGATGATATTGGCCTCGACGCTCATTCCGATCCGAAGGGGCGTTGTCTCGGGGAGAGCAAGGTAGACGCGGAACGTTTTGGTGACCGGATCACCTTTCGGAGTGATCGAACTAACGTTGGCCGAGAGCGACTCGTCGCCAAAACCTTCATGACGAAGCAGGACCACATCATCGATTTTGATGCGACCAACATCCTCCTCGTTGATATCGGCAACAATGCGGAGGGGGGAGGGTTGCCCCACCCAGAATACGACATCGCCTGATCCGATGATTTCACCCACGGAAAAATCCTCCCGCAGAACGACACCATCCATGGGGGACCGGAGGACGAGATCATTCAGCACGTCCTGTGCTGCAACAATCCGTGCATCAATCTCCTTCATCGACGTCACAGCCTGATCGACCGCCGCAACGGTAGCAGCATTCCGATCCAGAAGATTATTGAGGCGCTGAACATCGCGCTCCAATTGATCATGACGTGCTAATAATTCGTCCAGATGCGCCTTTTGCTGGGAGCCATCCTGCTGGGCAAGGATATCTCCCGCATGAACGGCTTTTCCTTCGCATTCACATAAATAGATAAGTCGGGCTCTCTGAATGGGAACCACTTTGGCCCATCGAACGGGCTCGACCGCGCCTGTTGCATAAACAACTTCTGCGGCATCGCCACGAACGGCAAGCACTGTTGAAACGGGCTCGCCGCGGCCAAATATCCAATAAAATGCGCTCGCGAGAGAAATAATGACGAAAACCAAGCTGCTCCAGAAGCGAGCTGAGCGAAAAACGGATGATGATGGCAAAGACGGGAAACTCCTGAGCGCAATGATCTCTGGATAATTTTTTACAGAGAATTGAGCCCCCCAACTATCCGTATGAACAGCAGGATAGCAAGGGTTGATTGATCAGGGCTGGCTGATGAGAGCGGGCCCTTTGAATTCCGGCTCGATCTGGCTTCTGAGTTCCATGGCACCATTTTCGTCGCCGATTGATGCGAGGCGCGCTGCCTGAGAAGCAAGGACGGTCACATCGTAAGGATTCAGGTCTACGGCCAGCTTCCCAAGCTCGTTTGCGCGCTGCGTCAAGCCGAGCCGAGTATTCACATCCGCAAGGATGTTCAGGATCAAGGCGCTTTGGGGAGCAACTGTGTTTGCGCGTTGAGCTTCATTCAGCGCAAGCCGAAGCTCCTCCGCGCTGGCATTTGGCAGGTCGAGACGGAGGCGGGCGGAAAGGCCGAGCAAATTCGGCGAGTCGGGATAGATTTTAATTGCCTCGTCAATGCATTGACGCGTCGAGGCCACCCTCTCCTGCTCCGGAAGGCGAAGCACTTCTGTCGCGCGAAGGATGCAATATTTTGCAACCGTCGCCGGATCGTCGATCGCAGAAATAGCCGTTGAATCGCGAATGATGACGCCGTCATTCGAGGCAATTGTTGTGGCGACCGCCCGGATCACATCCTGCCGCCAGAACGAACCTGGCCGGCTGGTAGACACCCGCCCGTAATCCCTGCTCCAGACCATGCGTTGACTTGCGATATGAACAACTCTGACGCTGATTGTATTCGTTTGTGGTCCATCTACAACGGCACGACCCGACAATTCATAGATATCTGGGTCGTTTGGTTGGCTCGGTGAGCGCCAATCATAAACTGATATGGCATCAAACCGGCTCAAGGCTTCCGTGAGCTCTTCCGATATTTTTGCACCCACATGCCACGGCATTGACGCATTGCCTTCGACGGCGAAGGTGCCGACTTTCACGCCACCGAGGCGGAAACTGCGGCCGATTTTTTTGGCCATTTTGGTCGGTTCGGGCGCCTGTGGCGCCAAATCCTTTTGGTCTACATGAAGAGCGAGCAGGGACTCCTTGGATGACCCGGACGCATTGATTGCTACCCAACGATCCGGAAAGACCCCCCATGTCCACCCGGCACTGATGATGGAGAGCACAAAAAGGATTGCCCAGTAAGGCTGGTGCTGAAAAAACCGCAAATGGAAACGGGGCTGTTTGCTGGTATTGGGAACAGCAAAGACCGAAGCCGTTTTCGGGTTATCCGAAGAATTAGTGGCTTCTCTTCGCACAAAATTGATCTGATAGCCCCCGCGCGGCATCACGATTTGTACCGGCTCCGCCGAGCCACTCCCGTTATAGTGACGCTCCAGAGCCCGACGCAATCGCGTGGCCTCGACGCGGACAATCGGATCGGCCTGAGGATCGAAAGTGGGAGGGCGGCCGAGAACGCTCGTGGCCACGTTATACGCCTTCAGTGCAGATGCTCTGCCTTCGAGCGTCTCACGGACACAATAAGCGAGAAAAGCTGACAAATGAGGAGAAGTAGCGAAATCGGAAGACGTCAAAATGCGCTCAAGCGCGTTATATCCGTCCTCCCGACTCACCAGGTCTTTCTTGATTTCTATATCGTGAAAGTTCCTCATCTTCTCCATCCTCGAACCGGGTGTCCGGCCGAACTATCCTCGATGTTTGCAAGGCCTTTTCGGAGCCTTGGCAACTGGATCATCGAAAAAGAGGGTCTTGCCCCTATAAAAATCTAACTGGACTGATATGATTGGATTACGCACGCTCATGAATACTGAATAATACTAACGCCCGATCAAAGGAGAAGTTCCATGTCGCTCGCTCAAGACCATCAAACACGTCGAGATTTGTCGCCAAATGATCTGGAGGCGTGGTGGCTTCCCTTTACCGCGAACCGTGCGTTCAAAAAAAATCCACGCATGATCTCGCGAGCGAAAGATATGCACTATATCACGCCAGACGGCAAGCAAATCCTTGATGCTGTCGCGGGGTTATGGTGCTGTAATGCCGGGCATAACAGACAACCTATCGTAGAGGCAATTCAGCAACAGGCCGCAGAACTTGATTTCTCGCCAGCCTTCCAGTTCGGGCATCCGACTGCCTTTGCTTTGGCATCCCGCATTGCGGCGATGGCACCAGCCGATCTTGACCATGTGTTCTTCTCGAATTCTGGTTCTGAAGCCGTTGATACAGCGTTGAAAATCGCGCTTGCCTACTGGAACGTTCGCGGTCAGGGCCAGAAAACCCGGTTGATCGGGCGTGAGCGCGGCTATCACGGTGTGGGCTTTGGCGGCATTTCGGTAGGCGGCATTGTGAATAACCGCAAATTCTTCGGCGGGTTGCTCACCGGTGTCGATCATATGCCGCATACCTATAACCGCCAGGAACAGGCCTTTACCAAGGGCGAGCCGGAATGGGGCGCGCATCTCGCGGACGATCTCGAGCGGATTGTGACGCTGCATGATGCGTCAACCATTGCCGCCGTCATCATCGAGCCGATGGCAGGATCTACGGGCGTGCTGCCGCCACCAAAAGGTTATTTGAAGCGGATTCGTGAAATTTGCGACAAGCATGGCATTCTATTGATATTCGACGAAGTGATCTCCGGCTTTGGCCGTCTTGGCCATGCTTTTGCCGCCGAGCGCTTTGGCGTGACACCGGACATGATCTGCTTTGCCAAGGCGGTGAATTCCGGCACCGTGCCGATGGGTGGTGTGATCGCGCGGAAGGGCATCTATGATACCTTCATGAAGGGCCCGGACCATGCCATCGAGTTATTCCACGGCTATACCTATTCGGGCCATCCGCTTGCGGCTGCTGCTGCGTTGGCAACGCTCGATCTCTATCGCGATGAAAAGCTATTCGAGCGGACAAAAGCAGTTGAGTCGCGGTGGATGGATGCCGTGATGGGCCTCAAGGGCCTGCCGAATGTGCTTGATATCCGGACGATCGGGCTTGTTGCCGCGATTGATCTGGCATCGATCCCCGATGGCGTCGGCAGGCGGGCATATGAGGCGATGGATGTCGGCTTCCGCGAGCATGGCATCATGCTGCGGATCACCGCCGACACGATCGCACTGACCCCGCCATTGATTATCTCGGACAACCAGATCGACGAGCTGATCGAAAAAGTGAAGAAATGTATTCTCGCTGTTGCTTGACGGGTTGAGAGCTAAAGATTGAAATTGAAGGCTGGGGAAACCCGGCCTTTATGCTATGATAACACCCGCCTGTTCGGCGGCCCGGCGAAGGTCTTTGTCGAGCGTGGCCAGTGGCGCGGAGAGGCGCAAAGCGAGTTCGAGATAGGCCGCGTCGTAAGGGGTGAGGCGATGGTGTCGTGCGATCTCTGTGAGGTCCGTGAGCGCACGTGTACTTGCTTCGACATCGATTTGAAAATCGATGTCCTCAAGAATTTGCAAGAAGAGCTCGACCATGCTCCTTTCAATATACCCCATCCGTTCCCCACGTATGGCGACATTCGCGATTTCGAGTGACCAGTGACACGGGACATATGCGCGCTCGGAGGGCGATGTCAGTCGTTCAAGAATGGCGTTTGCGTAGGCACGATCACTTTCGCTACCATCTTTTGACAGCCAGCGAGAAGCGACGGAAGCGTCGATCACGAGCGTCATCAGCGCCGTCCGAACTCGATCATTTCTTTAATTTGCTCGGCAGTGAGCGAAGGACGATTCTCGCGTTTCGTGAATTCGATCATCGCTCTGACGGCTTCTTCGTGAGTCCGCCGTGTGTGAATGTGCGGCGGCTTCAACTCCGCCACCGGCTTCCCGCGAAGCGTGATCGTGAAGCTCTGTCCGGCTGCGACTTCGCGCAAAAGGCGGGGTAGGTGGGTTTTGGCCTCATAAGCGCCGATTTCGATGTTGTTTGCCATGGTGTTCTCCGACTGGTCTATAGACTAGTCTATTCGGAGTTGGGGTTCAAGCTCCCTTGCCGCTGGCGTCGCTCTGCGTTAGGACGCATTGTGTCAGTTTAACCAGAATAAGGCCCGCCCGATGACGTCTCCTGCCGATATTGCCAAGGACACTGCCCCCCGCAAGGTGGAGGCGCGGCTGCCGCGTGGCTTTGGGGATCGGGGGCCTGCCGAACTCGCCGCCATGCGCGGTATGTTGGAGCAGATCCGCGCAACCTTCGAGCTCTACGGGTTCGAGGCGGTGGAGACGCCTTTTATCGAGTATACCGAAGCGCTTGGCAAATTTCTACCGGATCAGGATCGCCCGAATGAGGGCGTGTTTTCGTTCCAGGATGATGACGACCAGTGGCTGTCGCTGCGTTATGATTTGACCGCACCTTTGGCGCGTTATGTCGCCGAGCATTTTGACGCGCTGCCGAAGCCATATCGCTCCTATCGCAATGGCTATGTGTTCCGGAACGAGAAGCCCGGCCCGGGCCGCTTCCGGCAGTTCATGCAGTTTGATGCGGATACGGTGGGTGCGCCGGGCGTTTCGGCCGATGCCGAAATGTGCATGTTGATGGCGGATACGCTGGAAGCAGTTGGCATCAAGCGCGGCGATTATGTGATCAAGGTGAATAACCGCAAAGTGCTCGATGGCGTGATGGAGGCTATCGGGCTTGCGGGGGATGAGAATGCCACGCGGCGGCTGATTGTGTTACGCGCGATTGACAAGTTGGACCGTCTCGGACCGGAAGGTGTGGCTGCCTTGCTGGGCGCCGGCCGGAAGGATGAGAGCGGCGATTTTACCAAGGGCGCGGGGCTTGAAGCCAAGGCCATCGAAACCATTTTAGCCTTCACGTCTGCCAAAGCTGACACGGCGTCAGTGACAATGGCTAATCTGGCCATGGTGGTTTCAAGCTCTGTGATTGGTGCGGAAGGTGTAGCCGAACTGGCCGATATCGGCTCGCTTGTTGCCGCTGGCGGATATGATGACGGACGCGTGGTGATTGACCCTTCCGTCGTCCGTGGCCTCGAATATTACACCGGCCCCGTTTTCGAGGCTGAACTCACATTCGAAGTGAAGGGCGATGACGGCAAGCCTGTGCGCTTTGGCTCGGTGGCGGGTGGCGGACGTTATGACGGCTTGGTAGCTCGTTTCCGTGGCGAGCCTGTCCCTGCGACGGGCTTTTCGGTTGGTGTATCGCGTTTGCTCTCGGCGCTCTCCGTGTTGGGCAAGCTCGGAGGGCAGGCCGAGGCGCAGGGCCCCGTTGTCGTGCTTGTGATGGATAAGGACCAGATCGCGCATTACCAAAAGCTTGTCTCTACCCTCCGGCAGGCGGGCATCAAGGCGGAACTGTATCTTGGTGGTTCGGGCATGAAGGCGCAGATGAAATATGCCGATAAGCGCGGCTCAGTCTGCGTGGTCATTCAGGGATCGGACGAGCGGGAAAAAGGTGAGGTGTTGATCAAGGATCTCGTGCTGGGGGCAACGCTCTCCTCGGCGCCGGATCGTGACGCCTATTTGAAGCAGCAGGCCGAAGCGCAGTTTGCAGTGCCGGAAACCGGCATGATTGACGCCGTACGCAAGGTGCTGGCGCGGCATGGCACTCATTATTGAGAATTTGCTTACCTCATTTCGGCATTTGACTCGACTTTTACGAAGCTCGAACACATATCGCGGCGATGAATCTCAAAACCCTGTTTTCAGTTTTATTCGTCCTTTTTGGCGGCCTCGTGACGCATGGAAATGCGGATGAGCCGTTTTCATTGTCGCTTCCTGTCGATTGCGAGATCGGCAAGACGTGTTTTGTGCAAAACTATGTCGATCATGATCCCGGACCTGGCAAGCAGGATTTCCAATGCCGCGCCATGACCTATGACGGGCATGAGGGAACCGATTTTCGGGTGCTTTCACTTGTCGAACAGCGGGCGGGCGTTCCGGTGCTAGCGGTTGCGGACGGCGTTGTTTTAAGGATTCGTGACGGGGAGCCGGATATTTCTTTCCGCTCGCTTGGCGCACAAATGGTTTCGGGGCGTGAATGCGGCAATGCGATTGTCATTGATCACGGAAACAACTGGCAAACGCAATATTGTCATCTGGCGCTGAATTCCGTTTCTGTCCGACCGGGCCAGAAATTGAAACGGGGAGATCCTGTTGGAGAGATCGGCCTTTCCGGCAAGACAGAGTTTCCTCATCTCCATTTGAGCGTGCGATTGAACGGAAAAATTGTCGATCCGTTTGCACCACTGGCGGAGCCGGGGCAGTGCGGCAAATTGACGGAGTCGCTCTGGAGCCCCGAGATTCAAGCCAATCTCGCCTATCGCATCCGCGTTGTGCTTAACAGAGGTTTTTCGGACGGCCCTGTCCAGTCAAACGACATCGAAACGGGGTCTGTTGTCCGACGGAATCCCACCTCTGAGTCGGCAGCGATTGTAGCTTATGTTCGCGTTATTGGCCTTGAAGCGGGGGATGTTCAGCGATTATCGCTAAGGCACCCGGACGGGACCCTCTTGGCGGACAATGTCGCCCAACCCTTGACCAAACCGCTCGCACAGCAAATGCTGTATGTCGGATACCGTAAACCCGGGGATGGCTGGATTGCGGGTGTTTATGAGGCCTCCTACATTATTGAACGTGACGGCCGAAAGGTCTCGGAAGATGTCTTTTCCTTTCGCTTCTGAATGTAGTCACACTGTCCGGGCAGTGAAAAATTTATCATCGCGCGATGACACTTCTCCTGCTAAAAGCAGCTTCCTCAGAAGGATGAAGCGGTGAAGTTCCAATACGCGGCCGAGCGAATTTTATCAGTGTTTGAATTGTCGGGATTTGTCCGGACTGATCCGGCTATTCTGCAGCCGGCTGATATTTTTCTTGATCTTTCGGGCGAGGAGATACGCCAGCGACTGTTCCTGACGACAGATTCCGAAGGACGTGAATTGACGTTGCGGCCGGAGTTCACGATTCCCGTCGCCCGTCTTTATCTCGAATCGTTATCTGCAGGAAAGCCGCATTCCTATTGTTATTCCGGGCCTGTTTTCAGGGCGCGCCCCAATGAAAGCTCGGAATTCATTCAAGCAGGAATTGAATCATTCGGCCGGTCGGATCGGGAAGCGGCAGATGCAGAGATTCTTGCGCGGGCACTTGAAGCCCTCCAATCAGCCGATGCCCGAGATGTTGATGTCCGCCTTGGCGATACGGGGCTTTTCAACGCGTTGCTGAATGCCTTGGGATTGGCCCCCTTATGGGTCAGAAAATTGAAACGGGCGTTCGCTAAAGGAATTTTGACGCGCGAGACGCTCGATGAACTTGCCGATTTTGTTCCGCCGACCAGTCAACACGCAGGCTTGCTCGGCACGTTGGAAGGTCAGGACCCGAAGGCCGCAAGGGCGTTTGTTGAAGATCTCCTGAAGATAGCAGGAATTTCATCGGTTGGCGGGCGTAGTGCCGCCGAGATTGCCGAACGGTTTCTTAGCCAGGCGTCGAATGAGACGGCAGGGTCGTTGACGAAAGAGGCCAGGACGATTCTTGCACGCTATTGCGACATTGAGGGACCACCCGACGATGTTTCGACCGATTTACGAACCTTAAGCGATGATGCGGATTTGAAACTGGACCCTGTGCTTGACGCCTACGATACGCGGATCGGGTTTATTGCCGCCCGGGGGATCAAACCACAAGATTTGACATTCTCGACGCGATTTGGCCGTAATCTCGATTACTACACGGGCGCTGTGTTCGAGGTTCGCAATGCGGGGCTGCCCGAGTCAAAACCAATTGTCGGGGGCGGGCGTTATGATCGTTTGTTACAGTCGCTTGGCGCGGCAGAACCTATTCCGGCAGTCGGGTGCGCCATTTTCATTGATCGCCTTGCGGGTGTAACCATATGAGCTCCAGCACTGAACGCACCGAGCCACTCGTCATCGCTGTTCCATCAAAGGGCAGGCTCCAGGAGAATGCGGCAGCATTTTTCGCCCGGGCCGGTTTGACATTGACCCAATCGCGGGGAGCGCGGGACTATCGCGGGTCGCTGGCGGGAATTGATGGCGTTGATATCCTGTTTCTTTCCGCGTCCGAGATTGCGCGCGAATTGTCTGTTGGCGGAGCACATTTAGGCATCACCGGAGAAGATCTCATCCGGGAGTCGATCCCGGAAGCGGAAAAGCGCCTCGCACTTCTGACGCCGCTCGGCTTTGGGCAAGCCAATGTCGTCGTTGCGGTTCCACAGGCGTGGATCGACGTCAGAAACATGGCCGACCTCGAGGATGTGGCCTCGTCGTTTCGTACGAGGCATGGCCGAAAGCTGCGGGTTGCCACGAAATATGTGACGTTGACCCGGCAGTTTTTTGCGCAACACGGTATTTCCGACTACCGGATTGTCGAAAGCCTTGGTGCGACCGAGGGCGCGCCAGCAGCCGGCACTGCCGAGCTTATCGTCGATATTACAACAACAGGCGCGACATTGGCCGCCAATGCACTCAAGATTCTCGATGACGGCGTGATCCTTCGCAGCGAGGCCAACCTCGTTGCATCGCTTGCCGCCCCATGGACGGGCCATGCCCGAAACGCTGTCAGTTCAATTCTGTCGCGGATCGCAGCCGAGGAAGAGGCGCGGACCCACCGTGAGGTCAATGCCCGGTTTGCAGTCATTCCTGAAGGTCTGATCACTCAGGCAGCAGAGCGGTATGAAGCGGTTCTTGTCCGCCGCGAGGCGGGCTTGCTTTCGTTCCAGTGCGCCCAATCCAAGGTGTATCGTTTGGCTGAATGGCTGATGACCGAGGGGTCGGATCGTGTTTCGGTGAGCGAGATCACATATATTTTTGCGCCAGCCAATCCCCTGATCAAAAAACTTTTTTCTGCCATAGGCGCATGATGTAATCTCTTGCGGGCGCGGGTACCCGGATTGCCTGATCAGGCAAGCACCTTTATAGCAGGTCAATGATTTCAAAGGAGCGGTTCGTATGGTAAGGCCTTTTATTGTTGCTTGTTTCGCGCTTCTTGTGACCATGCAGCCCATGTTGGCCCAGACCGTTGCGGAGCAACCCGCCAAGAAGGCGCCGGGTATTCTGGCACCCATGCAGCCGAAGCAATTTCCGGTGAATGTGAACTGGAAGGTTGTGACCATGGGTGGCAAGGCGGCTTCGGGCGACGTGCCCACCATGCAGCTTGACAAGCAGTTCAGAATGCGAGGCTTCGGCGGCTGCAACACCTATTCGGCGACGGCCTATCCTATGGCGCGACAGGGCTTTGCGGTGGGCCCCGTTGCCGTCACCCGCAAGGCTTGCGACAAGGCGCTGATGGAAAGAGAGAAGAATTTTCTGCTTGGCATCCGGACATCAGCACAATGGGAAGAAAAAGACGGATTTCTGATTTTGCGCGGCCAGATGGGCGAGATCAAGTTCCAGCGCGCGCTTTGAGCAGAGGCGGACAGCGAGCTATTTTAGCTGGTTTTCTTCTCGATCACATCCCAGAGTGAAGCGGCCAGATCAGGACCACCTAGGCGTTTGATCGCGCGCAAGCCCGTTGGCGACGTCACGTTGATTTCCGTCAAATTGCCATCAATCACGTCGATGCCGGTGAAAATGAGCCCGCGTTCCTTGAGAAACGGGCGCAAACGAGCGCAGATTTCGCGCTCCCGAGGCGTCAGATCGGTTTCGCGCGCGGCACCACCGCGTACCATATTCGCCCGGATATCGTTTTCGGCCGGAACACGATTGACAGCTCCGAGGGCATCACCATCCACGAGGATGATCCGCTTGTCGCCGTCGACAACTTTGGGCAGGAATTTCTGGATGACCCATTGCTCGCGGAAGGTCACGGAAAATAAATCGAAGAGTGAGCCAAAATTCGGGTCTTTTTCAGCGACTTTGAACACGGCAGCACCGCCATTGCCATAGAGCGGCTTCATGACAACATCGCCATGCTCTTTGCGGAACGACTCGATCTCGTCGCGGTCGCGGGAAATCAGCGTCGGCGGCATCAAATCCGGGAATTCGGTGACGAAAATCTTCTCCGGTGCATCACGGACGGAGGCAGGATTATTGACGACGAGCGTTTTGGGATGGATCCGCTCGAGAAGATGGGTTGTTGTAATATAGGACAAATCAAAGGGCGGGTCTTGACGCAGCAAGACAACATTCATCGTCGAAAGGTCGCGACGCTCGGGCTCGCCGAGCGTGCAATGGTCGCCTTTGACATCGCGGACAACAACGCTCCTGACAACGGCACTGACAATGCCGTCACGCATCGAAAGCGTGTGCGGTGTGTAATAGAACAGCGCATGACCGCGGGCTTGCGCTTCAAGCATCAGGGCGAAGGTCGAATCGCCTGTGATGTTGATCGCTTCGATCGGGTCCATCTGGACCGCTACAGATAAATGCTTCACGGCGCTGTCCTGTCTCACATCGTTAATTGCTCTCTAAGCCATTGAGAGCTGAAATGCATCCTCGAGATGATACGGGAGGCGCATGGGAAGGACAATGATGGCATCGCAGCGCAATGTCCGGTTCATGGACCACGGATTTCGTCCGACCCAATGATGCACGGCGCGCGCGAAACGGCGTTGTTTTTCCTGACTGATAGCCATCAAACCTGCCTCGCGATGCGCGCGCGCTTTGACCTCGACAAAGACCACGATATCGCGCCGCATCGCGATGATATCAATCTCGCCGCTATGGGCCGAATAGCGCAGGGCGAGAATGCGGTATCCCTTTATCAGGAGAAATCCCGCCGCGATCCATTCAGCGAGAAAGCCGAGCCTGTAGGCTTTTCGCCGTCGTGAGACATCTGGTCGTGCCATCAGCCATCCTCGATCCGCGACAGGGCAATGGCCCGCGCATAGACCCGGCGACGCGGCAGGCCTGTTTCCTCGGCAACAACAGATGCAGCATCCTTGATCGACAAGGTGCCGAGATGGCGGGTTAACAGACGGTCGAGGTTGATGTCATCGTCTGCGTCGACGGGCGCGGCTACAGGCGGGCCGATGAGAACAACAATTTCACCCTTGGGCGTATCTTCGGAACCATAAGCATCCGAGAGCGAATTCAGGGTGCCGCGGCGCACGGTCTCGTAGAATTTTGTCAGTTCGCGCGCGACCGCTGCGGACCGATTGCCGAGAATGGCTGCAGCATCGGCCAGCATGGCGGCAACGCGGCGGGGTGACTCGAAAAACACCAATGTTCCGGGGATTGCGGCAAGAGCAGACAATCTCTCCTGACGGGCAGATGATTTTGGCGGCAGAAACCCTTCGAAAAAGAAGCGGTCTGTCGGCAATCCCGAAACAACAAGCGCCGCAAGAACCGCTGACGGGCCCGGAAGGGACGTGACGTGAAACCCTTCCTCGATCGCAGCTTCAACCAGCTTATAGCCGGGATCGGACACGAGCGGGGTGCCCGCATCGGAAATAAGTGCAAGCGCCTCGCCGGCAGCAAGTCGGGCGAGGATTTTCGGGCGCATTTCCGCGGCATTATGCTCGTGATAGGCAATCATCGGCGTGGTGATGCCGTAATGCGCCAAAAGACGGCGGCTCACCCGTGTATCTTCGGCGAGTACCGCTTTTGCGGCGGCCAATGTTCCGAGTGCGCGGAAGGTGATGTCACCGAGATTGCCGATCGGTGTCGCAACCACGTGCAAGCCCGGCGCGATTGACTGGGCTTCCGCTTTGATGCCGAACGCAGTGTAGGAAGATCCGCCGGAAGGGTTAGTCATGCGTTTCTGAATTCCTGCCTTGAGAAGGCTTCTTGACCGATGAAAACTAAAAAACGTGCCGAGTCACGATTGCGCCTATTTTAACCCTTACTATAAGGTGTTCTAAGTTGTGACGCCACGGCGGGAATCGTTTTTCGGGAGCCAATTTATGCCTAGTATTCCGTCCTATCATTCATTTGGCTCGATGAAACTGTTTTCACGGATACTTTGCGCGGTCATTCTTGCCGCTGCACTTGCCGGATGTGTGGGCTCCAATCGGATCGGCGGCGCGTCGCGACCTGTAGAAGCGGTGCCGACATTCCCCGACCCCTCTGCAGCCGCGCCCGGAACAACAAACCAGAACGATATTGTGACGGACATTGCGCCTGCCGACGGGATTGTGGCGGAACCACTCCCGGTGCCGTCAGCTTCGGGGCGAACAAAAATTGCCTTGATTCTTCCGCTGTCGGCAGCAGGCACAACGGGCGTTGCAGGGCTATCGCTCAAAAACGCTGCAGAGATGGCGACCGCGGAATATAAGGGCGCGACTGTCGATCTCATTTTCAAGGACGATAAGGGGACGCCGGAGGGGGCGAGAATCGCAGTGAAAGAGGCGCTCGCCGAGGGAGCCTCTGCGATGATCGGGCCGCTTCTTGCGACATCGGTTCAGGCTGCGGGTCCGATTGCGAAGGCGGCAGGAAAGCCGATGCTGGCATTGTCAACAGATGCGGGCGTCGCGGCTCCAGGAGTCTATCTGATCAGCTTCATGCCCCAGGGCGATGTTGAGCGTGCGCTTGATTATGCGGCTGCACAGGGCAAAAAGGCGATTGCGGCGCTGATACCCGAGACGGTTTACGGCTCTGCCGTGAATGCAGCGTTGCAAAATGCGGCGGCGCGGCGGGCGATGAAAATTATTGCCATTGAGCGGTACACCGCCGAAACCCTGTCAGCGGCTGCCAAGAGAGTGGGCGGCGTTGCGGGGCAGTTTGATACGCTCTTTGTGCCCGAAAACGGTGACGGCATTGCCGCTATGGCGCAGGCTTTGTTGAAAGCGGGCATTGATGGCAAAAAAGTACAGCTGATCGGCACCAGTGCATGGGACGATCCGCGCGTTCTGGCTCAATCCTCTTTCAATAATGGCTGGTTCGCGATGCCTGACAAAACCGGCTTTGCGGGTTTTTCAGCTCGGTATCAGGCGCGTTTTGGTGCAGAGCCTGTGCGGATTGCAACGCTTGTCTATGACGCGGTGTTTCTGGCAAACGCGCTGAATGCGCGATTGGGACCTTCAGCGTTCACCGAGGAAAATCTGACCATTTCCGATGGTGTGATCGGGACGGATGGATTGTTCCGGCTGCTCAAGGACGGCACAAACCAGCGTGCCTTGGCGATGATGAAAGTCGAAAAGGGCAACGCCGTCCGGATCGATGCGCCCCCGAAGACGTTTTAGGGTCGGCACAGTTCAATTTTACGCCGCCAGATTACGAACGACCGTGTTCAACACCGGAACACCTGCCGCTGTTGCCCGGAGAGATCCTGTTGCGGTCTCCTCCAAAAAGCCACCCTCGATCAGCGCGGTGATCGATGTGTGACCAAGCGGGCGACCGGACAGCACTTCAAATCGCTGCGGGAGAATACCCTCGCTCAGGCGCAGGCCCATGAGGAGAAATTCGTCGCCTTGGGCTTCCGCGCCCAGCATCTCCTCATCGATAAAGGCGTGCCCGTGCGCCTCAACGTGTTCGAGCCATTTTTCCGGATGACGTTCGGTCGAGAGCGCCATCCGGCCCTTAGGCGTCAAAAGCCGGGCATGGGCACCGGGCCCGACACCGGCATATTCGCCATAGCGCCAATAGAGTAGATTATGGCGGCATTCCGCGCCGGGACGGGCATGATTTGAAATTTCGTAGGCTGGCAGGCCGAAACGGTCACAGGTTTCGCGCGTTGTATCAAAAAGGATCCGGGCACGTTCATCATCGAGTGGCACGAGTTTGCCTGCATCCCGCAGACGCTCGAAAACCGTGCCCGGTTCAATCGTCAGCTGGTAGAGCGACAAATGTTCGGCTGAAAGGCTGATGGCCTGCGCCAATTCCGCAGCCCATGCCTTCGGGTCTTGATCGGGCCGCGCATAGATCAGATCAAACGAATAGCGGTCAAAAATCGAGGCTGCCGCTGCAATGGCAGTTCGTGCTTCGTCAGCAGAATGGAGACGGCCGAGTGCGCGCAAATCGGGGTCGTTCATCGCCTGAATGCCGAGCGAAACGCGATTGACACCGGCAGCGCGATACCCGCGCAACCGCTCTGCCTCGACACTTGTCGGGTTCGCTTCGAGGGTGATTTCAACGGAGTCATGAATTGGCCAAAGCCCCGCGATGATGTCGAGGATCGCACCGACGGTCGAGGGTTGCATCAGCGATGGCGTGCCGCCCCCGAAGAAGATACTGCCGACGGTCCGCCCCGGAGCCATTGCCGCCTGCGCTGCAAGTTCCTGTTTGAAGGCCGCCAAATAGCGGGCTTCGTCAATCCTGTGATGCCGGACATGCGAATTGAAATCGCAATAGGGGCATTTCGAGGCACAGAAGGGCCAGTGCACATAGACCCCGAAGCCGGCATCGAAGGGCGGTTGAATTCCGGTTTCTGACGGGTTTGCGGTCACGGTGCGAGGCAAAGTTTGGCCAGCATCGTAAACGCGCGGGCGCGATGCGAGAGACCAAGCCCAAGCGGTGGCAAACCGTGTTTCTCAATCGAGGTCATCTCGCCGAATGTACGGGTATGGCCATCTGGCAGGAACATGGGGTCATATCCGAAACCGGCATCACCACGGGGCGGCCAGACAAGCGTGCCGTCGACACGGCCTTCAACCTCGATCTGTTCGCCATCCGGCCATACGATCGACAGCGCGGAAATGAAATGGGCCCGCCTTTGAGAGGGCTCTTTCGCTTCTTTCTTCGCAAGCTCCGCTTCGATCTTTGCCATTGCCGCCGAAAAATCCTTCTCGGGTCCGGCCCATCGCGCCGAATAAATCCCCGGATCGCCATTAAGCGCTTCAACGCACAGGCCGGAATCATCAGAAAACGCCGGAAGACCCGAGGCATCGCAAGCCGCTTTTGCCTTGATATAGGCATTGGCGATGAAGGTTAAGCCGGTTTCGTCCGGCTCCGCCAAGTGAAGTTCACCCGCGGAAACCGCCTCAATACCGTAAGGCGCGAGCAGTTCGCGCATTTCGCGGAGTTTCCCCGAATTATGCGTCGCTATGACGACTTTGCCGGACAGACGCCGATCCGTCATTGCTGATCCTTTCACAGAATAACGGATTTTTGCAGCGCAACCAATTGCGTCACACCGTTGCGCGCCAGTTTGAGCAGTTCCATGAGTTCAGCCTCGCTGAACGGCTTTCCCTCTGCTGTCCCTTGAACTTCGACCAACCCTCCGGTCCCCGTCATCACAAAATTGGCGTCTGTTTCGGCGGCAGAGTCTTCGCGGTAGTCGAGATCGAGGACCGGATTGCCCTCATAAATCCCGCAGGAGACGGCGGCGAGATGGTCCTTGAGCGGGTTCCCCGTGATGATCGAGCGCGCTTTCATCCATGCGATGCAATCATGCAGCGCGACCCATGCGCCGGTGATTGCCGCCGTGCGGGTTCCGCCATCGGCCTGAATCACGTCACAATCAATTGTAATCTGCCGTTCGCTCATCTGGGTGAGATCAACGACGGCACGCAGCGAGCGCCCGATCAGGCGCTGGATTTCCTGCGTGCGGCCGGATTGCTTACCGGACGTGCTTTCGCGGCGCGTCCGCTCCACTGTTGCCCGTGGCAACATCGCATATTCTGCCGTCACCCAGCCCTTGCCCGATCCGCGAAGCCATGCTGGAGCCTTTTCTTCGACCGAGGCCGTGCACAGGACATGGGTTTCGCCGAATTTGACGAGGCAGGAGCCTTCGGCGTAGCGGGCGACGTTACGCTCGAGGCTGACTTTACGCATTTCGGCGGGAGCACGGTTTGACGGACGCATGTTTGATGGTTCCAATTTCGATCTGCCGACTTCTATGCGGCCTCCGGAGTTCCCGCAAGCGTTTCAGTCTTGATCGTGGCGAAGCGGCGGCGCAGAATAGATGCGCGGCTCTGTGGCAATGTGTTAGTAATCCGCTTGGTGAGGTGACCAAATGATTGCTGATCAAGGTAAATCCGTGATTGATCTGAATAGCCGATCCCGGGAAATTTTTAAACGGATTGTCGACTCCTATCTCGCGACCGGCGAGCCGGTGGGCTCGCGCAATTTGTCGCGCCTGCTGCCCATGGCGCTGTCACCGGCCTCGGTTCGAAATGTCATGTCCGACCTCGAGAGCGCCGGGTTGATCTATGCGCCGCATACGAGCGCCGGCCGCTTGCCGACGCAAAGCGGGCTCCGGTTTTTTGTCGATGCGCTGATGGAAATCGGCGATGTGTCAAAAGATGACCGCTCAAGGATTGAGGCCGAAGTGCGGGCGTCGGGGCAACAAAAGACGACGGAAAGCCTTTTGACAGAGGCGACGAGCCTGCTTTCGGGCCTCTCGCGCGGTGCGGGCGTTGTTGTCACGACAAAGGCGAGTGTGCCGCTCAAGCATATCGAATTTGTCCGCATCGAGAAGACACGCGCCCTCGCCGTTCTTGTGTCGGAGGATGGCTCGATCGAAAACCGGATTGTCGAACTCCCCTCGGGCTTGCCCGCCTCGGCACTGGTCGAGGCCTCGAATTACCTGTCCGAACGGATTCGCGGCAAGACAATGGCGGATGTCCGGAACGAGCTTGAAGCCGCCCGCCTTGACGCGGAAAAACAGCTGGATGGTTTGACGGCAGGTCTGGTTGCGGCGGGCCTCGCGGGGTGGGCAGGCGACCCGGACGGGCGGCAATTGATCGTTCGCGGACAGGCCAATCTGCTCGAGGATTTGAACGCCGCCGAGGATCTCGAGCGGATCAGGCTCTTGCTGTCGGATCTCGAAACCCAGAAAGACGTGATCGATCTGTTGTCACGGGCGGAAACCAGCGAAGGTGTCAGGATCTATATCGGCTCCGAGAACAAGCTCTTCTCGCTGTCTGGCTCCTCGTTGATCGCCGCGCCGTTTCGCGATTCAAATCAAAAAATCGTCGGCGTTCTGGGCGTGATCGGCCCGACCCGCCTGAATTATGCGCGGGTGATCCCGATGGTGGATTACACGGCCAAGGTCGTCTCTAAATTGCTCGAACAAGGACGCTGAGTGAAGAAAGCGTCAATAAAGCCGCAATAAGGCAGCACCCGTGAACCCGAGCGCGCAAGCGAGCCACCGCATCGGCCCGACGCGCTCTTTCAATGTCACGACTGCGATCAGAAGCGCGAAGAGGACGCTGGTTTCCCGGATCGCCGAGACAGGCCCCACCGGGCCATAGGTCAGGGAATAGAGAAAAAAGCCGTACGAGATCATGGAAACAATGCCGGCCAGCGTTCCGAAGGCGAGATTTTTTCGAAGCATCGCTCCGACGGGCATGCCTTCGAGCTTCAAAACGATCGGCATGGAAATCGAATTGATCATCGCCGCTGCCAACCCGTAAACAATGGCATTACCCGAAGCATGAATGCCCATGACATCGGTGAGCACATAAGCGCCAGCAAAAAAGCCGCCGCTGATCGCAAGCAGAAGCGGCTTCATGCCGATATTTTCGATTTTACGTCCGGAGCGGGCGAGCAACATCACACCGGCGGAAATCAGGATAATCCCGATGAGTCCGGAAGAATGCGGGACTTGCTCGGGCAGAAAGACGAAATTCATCGCCACAATCGCCAGCGGGATCGAACCGCGAAAGATCGGATATCCCATCGCAAATGGCATGGTGCGATAGGTAGTCATCAACAGTCTGAGGCTGATCAAATTCACCACTGTGCCGAGGCAGAGCCATGGCAGCGCCGAAACAGGCGGCAGACCAAGCCAGATCACAAAAGGAATCGCGACGACGCCCGCCATGACAACCGTTGCAGTGATTGCGCCGCTTGGATCATCCCGCGAGCGCGCTGCCGCGTTCCAGCCCGCATGGGTCATGGCGCTGAGAAGCGCTGAAAGGAAGACAAGAAGGGTCAAATGCGGCTACGCGAATCAATAGATGTGACGTCGATTTCCAGTCTATCGCTCTCCCGTGAAAAAAGCGAAATCGGAAACCTGAATGATCAGGGGCAAATAATGCCCTTGCCGCTTGGAAAACGTCGCTCTTGCTGCTATTCCCGCATCCATGACACAGCATGCTTTTGACAATATCCGTAATTTTTCCATCGTTGCCCATATCGACCATGGCAAATCGACGCTGGCCGACCGGCTGATTCAGCACACGGGTGCCGTTGCGGCGCGTGACATGGTGGAGCAGGTGCTCGACTCGATGGATATCGAGCGCGAGCGCGGCATCACGATCAAGGCGCAAACGGTGCGGCTCTCATACACTGCGAAGGACGGCAAAACCTATATCCTCAATCTGATGGATACTCCGGGCCATGTCGACTTCGCCTATGAGGTCTCGCGGTCGCTGGCTGCATGCGAAGGCTCGTTGCTTGTCGTTGACGCCTCGCAGGGCGTTGAAGCGCAAACCTTGGCGAATGTCTATCACGCGCTCGATGCCGGGCATGAAATCGTGCCGGTTCTGAACAAGGTCGATCTTCCCGCCGCCGAACCTGATCGGGTCAAGGAACAGATCGAGGAAGTGATCGGGCTTGATGCCTCGGATGCTGTGCCGATTTCGGCGAAGACAGGCCTGAATATTGAAGGCGTGCTTGAAGCTATTGTCACACGTCTGCCGCCGCCAAAGGGCGATGAGACAGCGCCGCTGAAGGCGTTGCTGGTGGATAGCTGGTATGATCCCTATCTCGGCGTTGTCGTCCTTGTGCGCATTCTGGATGGCGTGCTCAAAAAGGGTATGGATATTACGATGATGGGCACGAATGCCCGTTATCATGTCGAAAAAATTGGCGTGTTTACGCCAAAAATGAATGATGTGGGTCAGCTCGGGCCCGGCGAGATCGGCTTCATCACGGCGCAGATCAAGCAAGTTGCCGATACCCGCGTCGGAGATACGATTACCGAAACGCGCAAGCCCTGTGACGGTGCCTTGCCGGGCTTCAAACCGGCACAACCCGTCGTTTTTTGCGGCCTGTTTCCCGTTGATGCCGCGCAATTCGAGGATTTGCGGGCGGCGATGGGGCGTTTGAGACTCAATGACGCAAGTTTTTCCTATGAAATGGAATCATCGGCGGCCTTGGGTTTCGGGTTCCGTTGCGGCTTTCTGGGCCTTCTCCATCTCGAAATCATTCAGGAACGCCTCGAGCGCGAGTTCAATCTCGATCTGATCGCCACTGCGCCAAGCGTGATCTACAAGCTCAAACTGCGCGATGGCGAGGACGTCGAGCTGCATAATCCGGCGGATATGCCGGATATCATGAAGATATTGGAGATTGAGGAGCCGTGGATCCGCGCGACAATTCTCACGCCGGATGAATATCTCGGCGGTATCTTGAAGCTGTGTCAGGATCGCCGCGGCTCGCAGGTTGACCTGAACTATGTCGGCAAACGCGCCATGGTCGTCTATGATCTGCCGCTCAACGAAGTCGTGTTCGATTTTTATGACCGGCTGAAATCCATTTCCAAAGGATATGCCAGTTTTGATTATGCGATCACTGATTATCGTGCGGGCGATCTCGTGCGCATGTCGATTCTCGTCAATGCCGAGCCGGTGGATGCGCTCTCAATGCTGGTTCACCGTACCCGCGCCGAAATGCGCGGGCGGGCCATGTGCGAGAAGCTGAAGGAGCTTATTCCGCAGCATCTCTTCCAGATCCCCATTCAGGCGGCGATTGGCGGAAAAATCATTGCACGCGAGACGATCTCGGCCTTGCGCAAGGATGTAACGGCGAAGTGCTATGGCGGCGATATCAGCCGCAAGCGCAAACTGCTCGACAAGCAGAAAGAGGGCAAGAAGCGGATGCGCCAGTTCGGGCGCGTGGAAATTCCGCAAGAAGCTTTCATTGCCGCGCTCAAGATGGACAGTTGAAAATTCTCTCCAACTAAAGTCCTATTTGTCCGAACTTGCAAAAAAATAAAAAAAGGCGTTCGTTAATATCTCCGCCAAGTGAAGGGTGACTGATCCGTTAGGATCGGGACAATTATAAACAAGGGATAACCCATGATGAAAACACGATTGAAATGGGCTGCAGGCATTGGTGCCGCAGCAATGCTGCTGAGTATTTCGGCAGCGTCGGCAAAGACTTTGGTCTATTGCTCGGAAGGTTCACCAGAAAATTTTACCCCGGCAATCAACACGACGGGCACCAGCTTTGATGCCGCACGTCCTGTTTATGACAAGCTGGTGCAGTTCGAACGCGGATCGACAAAGGTTGTTCCGGGTCTTGCAGAAAGCTGGACGGTTTCGGACGAAGGCAAGACGATCACCTTCAAGCTCCGCAAGGGTGTGAAGTTCCATTCGGGCGTGAATAATTTCAAGCCGAGCCGTGATTTCAACGCCGATGACGTGGTGTGGTCGTTCAATCGCCAGTGGAAGGAAGATCATCCTTACGCGAAGGTATCCGGCGGCAAATACGATTATTTCAACGACATGGATATGCCTGCTTTGCTCGCCTCGGTTGAAAAAACCGACGATTCCACGATCGTCATGAAGCTCAACGAGCCGAATATGCCGATCCTCGCCAATCTGGCGATGGACTTTGCCGCAATTGGTTCAGCCGAATACGCCGATACCCTTCTGAAGGCAGGTAAGCCTGAGCAGTTCGACCAGATTCCGGTTGGAACGGGCCCGTTCTCCTTCGTTGCCTATCAGAAAGATGCTGCAATCCGCTTCAAGGCCAACAAGGGCTATTGGGGCGAAAAGGCGCTTGTTGACGATCTCGTTTTCGCAATTACGCCTGATCCGACCGCCCGTCTTGCCAAGCTTCGTGCAGGCGAGTGCCATTTCATGATCGCGCCACGCCCAGCCGATCTTGAGGAAATGAAGAAGGATCCGGCACTGAACGTGATCAACCAGTCAGGTCTGAATATCGCTTATTGGGCGTTTAACGTCCAGAAGCCGCCATTCGACAAAAAGGAAGTGCGCCAGGCGTTCAATATGGCGATCGACAAGGCAGCGATCATCAAGGACGTCTATCTCGGCACGGGAACGGCTGCGAAGAACCTGATCCCGCCGACCTTGTGGTCATACAATGACGCCGTGAAGGATTATCCTTTCGATTCTGCCAAGGCGAAGGCGATGCTGACCGCTGCGGGCGTCACCTCGCTCGATATCGACCTCTGGTACATGCCCGTGCAGCGTCCCTACAACCCGAATGCAAAGCGCATTGCTGAAATGATGCAGGCGGATCTTGCCAAGGTTGGCGTCAACGCGAAACTGGTCACCTTTGAATGGGGCGAGTATCGCAAGCGTGCCCAGCAGGGCGAGCATATGACAGCGCAACTCGGTTGGACCGGTGACAATGGTGATCCGGACAATTTCTTCTTCTTGCGCGGTTGTTCTGCTGCCCGTCCGGGTGGCCAGAATCTCACGAAATGGTGCAACGAGGACTATTCCAACAAGCTCAACAAGGCGAAGGCGAGCGCGGATATGGCCGAGCGCACCAAGCTTTATGAGGAAATGCAGGTCATCGAGCACGAAGAAGCGCCAGACATGAAAATCGCGCATTCGATCGTGTATGAAGCGATGCGCAAGGAAGTCGTCGGCTTCAAGCAGAGCCCGCTTGGCAGCCATGAATTCCAAGGCGTCGACGTGAAGTAATCCTAAATTAGCCTTCTCCCTCGCGGGAGAAGGCGACCGCGAAGCGGTCGGATGAGGTTCTAATGGCCACCAGTGGACTCTCGTCCGTCGCCTCCGGCGACACCTTCTCCGTGAAGGAGAAGCACGATAAATGTATCTGCAGGACAAGCCGCTTCTCATGATCAAATTCCTTGTCAAGCGCCTGCTCCTGACAGTTCCGACGTTCATCGCGTTGATGTTCGTGACCTTCGTTGCCATTCGTCTGGTTCCCGGTGATCCGGTTGAGGTCCGAACGGGCGAACGCGGTATTTCAGCAGAGCGCCTCGCCTATTTTCGTCACGAATTGGGGCTTGATCAGCCCGTATGGAAGCAGTTCGTCGATTATGTCTGGCAATTGCTGCATGGCGATTTCGGCACGTCGCTCTCCACCAGTGAAAAGGTGCTGACAGAATTTTTCACCCTGTTCCCGGCAACGCTCGAATTGGCGCTCGCGGGAATGCTCTTCTCGATCATCATCGGTATTCCGGCCGGCATTGTCGCTGCTGTCAAACGAGGCAGCTGGTTTGATCACACCCTGATGGGTGCCGCTGTGACTGGCTTCTCGATGCCCATCTTCTGGTGGGGTCTGCTGTTGATCATGCTTGTCTCCGAAGGTTGGGGCCTGACCCCTGTTTCCGGGCGGATCGACATGATCAAATTCTATTTCGAGCCCGTGACTGGTTTTATGCTGATCGATTCCCTTCTTTCTGATCAGAAAGGCGCGTTTCTCTCCGCACTTCACCATCTCGTTTTGCCGATGATCGTGCTTGGTACCTATCCGCTGGCCGTGATTGCGCGCATGACGCGCTCCTCGATGCTGGAAGTCCTGAGCGAAGATTATGTGCGCACGGCGCGCGCAAAGGGGCTTTCCGAATTCCGGGTGATTTCACTGCATGCATTGCGCAATGCATTGATCCCTGTCTTGACAGTGGTTGGCTTACAGGTCGGTAGCTTGCTCGCAGGGGCCGTGTTGACCGAAACGATTTTTTCATGGCCCGGCGTTGGCAAATGGCTGATCGAGTCGATCGCGCGGCGTGATTACCCTGCTTTGCAGGGCGGCATTCTGCTGATTTCGTCGCTTGTGATTATCGTCAACGTGTTGGTTGACGTGCTCTACGGCGCGATCAATCCGAGGATCAGGCATGCGGGCTGAAACATCCATACGGGAGACAGTGGCGCCCCCGACCCCCCTCCGCGCCTTCTGGGACTCGTTTTCCCAAAATCGCGGTGCAGTTGGCGGTCTTCTGGTGCTGATCGGCATTGTCGTCCTCGCGATCTTTGCCGAATTCATCGCCCCCTATTCATCAATCGAGCAATTCCGCGCTTTTTCAAAACTGCCTCCCGCATGGGTGGAAGGCGGAAACTGGGCCTTTCCTCTCGGGACCGACGCCCTTGGGCGCGATATACTGTCCCGGTTGATTTTCGGCGCACGGATTTCGCTCTTCATCGGCATCGCAGTCATGGTTGTGTCGGTGATTGCGGGTGTCTCGCTAGGTCTTGTCGCCGCTTTTCTTGGCGGATTTGTTGATTCCCTGATCATGCGCGTCATGGATCTCATTCTCTCGATCCCCAGCCTCGTGCTTGCAATTCTTGTCGTTTCCATTCTGGGTCCGAGCCTGCCGAATACGATTGTGGCGGTTTCCGTCGTTTATTTGCCGAATTATGTGCGCCTCGTTCGCGCGTCGGCACTGGGCGAGTTCAGCAAGGATTATGTGATTGCGGCGAAGGTTGCAGGCGTTGGTCCGCTGCGTCTGATGTTTGTTACCGTTCTGCCGAATTGTCTGGCACCCTTGATCGTTCAGGCGGCTCTCGGGGTCTCGAATGCCATCCTTGAGGCGGCGGCGCTCGGGTTTTTGGGCCTCGGCGCGCAACCTCCGACACCGGAATGGGGGTCGATGCTCGCCGATTCCCGCGAGTTTATCCGGTCCAACCCATGGATTGTGACGTTGCCGGGCCTCGCAATTTTGATTTCCGTTGTCTCGATCAATCTTTTTGGCGACGGGCTCCGCGATGCCCTCGATCCAAAACTGCGACGGAGCTGACTGGATGGCTCTCCTCGATATTCGCAATCTCTCTGTGTCCTTTGATACGCGGTCCGGCCCGTTTTTGGCGGTGAACGGCGTCGACTTGTCCGTTGATCGCGATGACGTTCTGGCAATTGTAGGCGAGTCCGGCTCCGGAAAGTCCGTTGCCATGCTGGCCGTGATGGGCCTCCTGCCATGGACGGCGACTGTGACTGCCGACACGATGCTGTTTGACGGCCTCGACCTTCTGACAATCAGCGACACCCAGCGGCGCACGATCATCCGCCGCGACATAGCGATGATCTTTCAGGAACCGATGACCTCGCTCAATCCCTGTTTTACGGTTGGATTCCAGATTGGCGAAGTGCTCGAAACGCATTTCGGCATGGACAAGCACGCGCAACGAAAACGGACGCTCGAATTGCTGGAACAGGTCGGCATCACCGATCCCGAAAAGCGCCTCACTGCCTATCCGCATCAACTTTCCGGCGGCATGAGCCAGCGGGTGATGATTGCCATGGCGCTGGCATCCAAGCCGAAGCTTCTGATCGCCGACGAGCCCACCACAGCGCTTGATGTGACAATCCAGGCGCAAATTCTCGATCTGCTGCTCAGGCTCCGGCACGAAAACGGCATGGGTCTGGTTCTGATCACCCATGATATGGGCGTGGTCGCCGAAACGGCGCAACGTGTTGTTGTGCAATACGCCGGACAACAGGTCGAGATGCAGGAAACGCGCGGCCTGTTTCGCGATCCACACCACCCCTATACCGCAGCCTTGCTCGCGGCCCTGCCCGAACGCGCAACAGGGCGGATTTTACCTTCGATCCCCGGCGTTGTTCCGGGCCAGTTTGATAATCTGAAGGGGTGCATGTTTGCACCGCGCTGTTCGATTGCCAATGCGCGGTGTCATTCGGAACGCCCGAGGCGCGCCTCGGCCCGCGCCGGCAATGCCCTTTGCCACACGCCCCTTGTGAGCGGCCGTCCCGTCGCGTCGGAGGAGATCGTATGAGCATCGTCCTCGAAGCGCGCGGCCTTTCGCGAGACTACAAAGTACGCCGCGGCATGTTCTCGCCGGTCGCGACCGTGAAGGCACTCGCGGATGTCTCGTTCGACCTTCAGTCCGGCAAGACGCTCGCCGTCGTCGGTGAGTCAGGCTCGGGCAAGTCGACGCTTGCGCGCTTGTTGACCATGATCGAGGAGCCGACCGCCGGCACGCTGCGGATCAACGGCATCGATCTTGTCACCGCAACCAAGGCGGACCGGCGCAAACTGCGCAGCGAAGTCCAGATTGTTTTCCAAAATCCCTATGGCTCGCTGAACCCCCGCCAGACAATCGGCGATGCCCTCGAAGAGCCCCTTCTGGTGAATACAAACCAATCGGCGGAGGAGCGCCGCGCGGCGTCCGCGGCGATGATGGCGCGGGTTGGGTTACGCGCCGAATTTCGCGATCGCTATCCGCATATGTTTTCCGGCGGCCAGCGTCAACGCATCGCCATTGCGCGGGCTTTGATGCTCCGGCCCAAAATACTGATCCTTGACGAGCCTGTTTCCGCGCTCGACGTGTCAATCCGCGCGCAGGTCCTGAATTTGCTGGTCGAATTGCAGGACGAGTTCGGCCTCGCCTATCTGTTCATCAGCCACGATCTTTCCGTTGTGCGCCATATTGCCGACGAGGTGATGGTGATCTATCTCGGCCACGCCGTGGAGATGGGGTCGCGCGAGCGTATTTTTTCATCGCCGCAGCATCCCTACACCCGCGCCCTTCTATCCGCGACGCCAGTGGCCGATCCCGACGCCAAGAAAGAACGCATCGTTCTGCAAGGCGAGTTGCCATCCCCGTTCGATCCGCCTTCCGGATGCCCGTTTCACCCCAGATGCGCGTTCGCTGTCGACAAATGCCGAGCCGAAAGCCCTGTTTTGACCAACAAACAAGGCCGGGACGTCGCCTGCTGGGTGATCGACTAGGCGGATCTACGTTTCAATTCTTCTCGGTCGACAGACGATCCGTCCACGCCAGCAGAACGCCTGATATAACAAACGTCATGTGAATACCGACATACCAATAAAGATCCCGGTCGGAGATGTTTTTGAGATCCATGAAGGATTTCAAAAGCTGAATGCCGGAAATGGCGACGATTGACGAGAGAAGTTTCAGCTTTAGCCCGCTGAAATCGATTTTCGCCATCCATTCCGGCCAATCCGGATGATCCGCAACGTCGATTTTCGAGATAAAATTCTCGTAGCCTGAAAAAATCACAATCACGATCAGCGAGCCGGTCAATGTCAGATCAATGACCGACAATACCCCCAAAATGACCCCCGACTCCGTTGCACTCGGCATGATCGATGCAAAATGCACCATCTCCATGATTGTCCGGAACAGCAGAAACACCAGGCACCCGACGAGGGCGAGGTAAAAGGGGGCGAGGAGCCAGCGACTGGCAAAAAGGACCCGCTCCAGTGCTCTTTCAATCATCGATAAATCCTTCAGCAACAAAAAAGTGATATTAGGCGGCGATAACACCGACGCCGAGAGGACAATTAACGCCGGTACCCCCGAGGCCACAATAGCCATTCGGATTTTTGGCGAGATATTGCTGGTGATGCGTCTCTGCATAATAAAACGTTTCGGCGGGAATGATCTCCGTGGTGATAGCTCCAAAACCAGCCTTTGCAAGCTCGCGAGCATAGGCAGTCTTTGACGCCGCAGCTGTAGAGCGCTGGGTATCACCATATGTGTAAATTCCGGAACGATACGTCGTCCCGACATCGTTCCCTTGCCGCATGCCCTGCGTCGGGTCATGGCTCTCCCAGAACACCCGCAAAAGCGCTTCATACGAAACGAGGTGGGGATCAAACACGACCAAAACCACTTCATTATGGCCCGTGAGGCCCGTGCACGTCTCCTCATAGGTCGGGTTCGGCGTCAGGCCTGCCGAATACCCCGCAGCCGTGACATAAACCCCGGGCACCTGCCAGAATTTGCGTTCCGCGCCCCAGAAACATCCAAGCCCGAACAGGGCCGTCTCCAACCCCTCGGGAAATGGTCCCTTCAGCGGCTTGCCATTGACAAAATGGCGCTCAGCGGTTGGCAGCGGGGTAGACCGCCCGGGCAATGCCTCACTCGGCAACGGCATCCGTACCTCTTTTCTGAACCCGAACATGGCGATCTCCTGAAGGATTTGATCGCTCCACTTTAATCTCGCTCCGGCAATCACGCCAGTCTCCTGATGCGTTTCCTGAGGAGAGGT
The DNA here is from genome assembly GCA_945883115.1 of Alsobacter soli. Lineage (GTDB taxonomy): Bacteria > Pseudomonadota > Alphaproteobacteria > Rhizobiales > Beijerinckiaceae > CAIUPE01. Next base: position 820 of record CAMCXA010000031.1, on the reverse strand, counting down.
GACGGAATTTCTTGCACCTTCCGCTGTCTCGGTTATAACAACGCGCCGGATGGATTTCGGATCGGAGCAAACGCGCGCCCCTGATCTGTTTTCGCCCCAGGCAATTGTCCTTGACGAAGGCTTCCCGTGCGCCTTAAATCACGACAGACGGAGGGGTGGCCGAGTGGCATAGCTTGAATCGCCAGATGCAAGCGTACCACTAAAAAAGCGGCGCACGCCTGAGACGAAAGGTTTTGCTTGCGCCTTAAAGCACGACAGACGGAGGGGTGGCCGAGTGGCATAGCTTGCATCGCCAGATGCAAGCGTACCACTAAAAAAGCGGCGCACGCCTGAGACGAACGGTTTTGCGTGCGCCTTAAAGCACGACAGACGGAGGGGTGGCCGAGTGGTTTAAGGCGCACGCCTGGAAAGTGTGTATGCGGGAAACCGTATCGCGAGTTCGAATCTCGCCTCCTCCGCCACCTGTTTTGCCCGCGCTTTAGCGCGGCCTTGCAAAACAGAGTGTCCGCCGAAGCTTTAGCGAAGGCTGGACTGGCGCAGTATGCCGGGTTCGAATCTCAGTCTCGGGTCAAGTAGGTTCGCAAATAGTATTTCCTGTTTTTAGCTGCTGAGGTACAAGGGAAAAATAAATTCGCACAATGGAGTGCATATGAAGCAAACTTTTATAAGCCTCATTTTTATAATCGTAATAGCACTAGTGGTTGTTATTAATTTTTCTGCTGTAGAAACTTCCTTCGAGTGCAAAGGAAAAATTTCTGCCGATAATATGTCGGAAGATTCTACCATCTACATAAAGTTGAGTGAGTACAGACCTTGGGTT
>CAMCXA010000030.1 GCA_945883115.1 Alsobacter soli | reverse complement strand
GGCGGCCTGTCACGGCGGCCATTGTGAGGCCGTGATGGGCGTGACCGAAGGCGAACCAGAGATTTTTGTGCCGCGGTGCGGAACCGATGATCGGGAGCATATCCGAGGTGCAGGGGCGTGATCCCATCCATGGTTTTGGATCAACGCGTCCGGCCAAAGGGAAAAAGCGCCGCGCCAAAGGCTCGAGACGTTCCAGTTGGACGGGTGTGGGCGGGGCATCGCGATGGGCGAATTCCGCGCCGGTTGTCAGACGGACGCCGTTCGCCATGGGAGCGAGGACGTAGCGATTATCCGAGTCATAGACGGTGTGGTTGAGAACGGCGTTGCCCTCGGTCTGGTAGTGCATGTGATAGCCGCGCTTGACGCCCATGGGGAGTGAATAGCCGAGCGAGCTTGCAAATTCCTGCGCCCACGGGCCGAGGGTAACCACGACGTCCCGGGCGGTGACAGTTCCGGTTTGCGTGCTTACCGTCCATCCGAATTGGCTGTTGGCCAATGATCTGGCATCGCCATGTAAAAAACGGCCGCCCCGCTTTTCAAAGAGTGCTTTGTAGGCCAGCGAAAGTCCCTGCGGTTCGGAGATGTTTGCCGGATCGCGATAGTGAACGCCCCCGATGACGCCATCCCCCAGATGTGGCTCGCGCTCGAGGAGTTGGGCCTTGTCGAGAATATCAACTGTGAGGCCGAAAGGGCGGACGCGCTCGGCATCCTGAAGTGTTGATTGCGCGGATTTTTCCGAGCGATAGGCGCGGATCCAGCCTGTGCGCTTCAGGAGATGGGTGGCACCTGCCGCCTCGATCAGCGGTACATGTTCGGCCAAGCAGTGCTCGATCAGTGGCAAAGCACCCGAAACAGCTTTGCCGTAGCGCGAAGGCGCGGAATTCCACCAATAGCGGACGAGCCAAGGCGCGACGCTTAGCAAAGCATTCAGATGGTAATTTGCCTCGGGCTTGGTGTTGAAGGCGTAGTCGATCAATTCACGGAAGCCCCGCGGGAAGGCATAGGGGAAGATCGATGCGCGCTCGATGATACCGGCATTGCCGAAGCTCGTTTGGGAACCTGCTTCCTCGCGATCGATCAGGACGACCGAACGGCCTTTTTCCTGAAGTTTCAACGCGACGCCGAGGCCGACAATTCCGGCACCCAGAACAAGACTGTCCACGCTCATTCCCGAATTCGACGTCATTCGATCTACCTCGTTTGCCTTCAGGCTCTTTTTGCATTGCAGCACGGAGCAAGGCAAGCCTGTGTATGGCATGGTTCTGTTGCGGATTTCGAGGGGATCGCGGACGGGAACGCATTGTTTCGAACGCGCGGGAATGCTATCGCCGAGAGATGACACACACCATTCTCATTGCACCCTCGATCCTTGCCGCCGATTATGCGCGTCTCGGCGAGGAAGTCACCGCATCGGACAAAGCCGGTGCGGACTGGTTTCATCTCGACGTCATGGACGGGCATTTTGTGCCGAATATCAGTTTCGGCGCCGATGTAATCAAGGCAATCCGGCCGTTTACGACGAAGATGTTTGATGTGCATCTGATGGTGGAACCGGTGGATGGCTGGATCGAAGCCTTTGTGAATGCGGGAGCGGACAGTCTCTCGATCCATTATGAGGGGAATCCGCGGATTGCGGAGTCGCTGAAGACGATTCGGGCTTTGGGGAAAAGAGCCAGTATCGTGCTCAACCCCGAAACGCCTGCCGAGATGGTGGCACCGCTGCTTGATCTGGTTGATATGGTGCTGGTGATGACGGTTAAGCCGGGGTTTGGTGGCCAGTCCTTCATCAAGGATATGATGCCGAAGGTTCGGGCTGTGCGGGACTTGATCGGCGCGCGGCCGATTGATCTTCAGGTCGATGGTGGCGTGACGGCGGAGACGGCACCGCTTGCGGCAGAAGCGGGCGCAAATGTATTCGTTGCGGGATCAGCCGTATTCAAAGGCGGACCCGTCCATTATGCCGACAAGATTGCCGCCATTCGCGCCAATGCCCAGGCTGCATTTCGTCGCTGAGTGCATCGAACGAGACCGTAAGCCGAGAAGGAAGAGCCGATGATTCCCCGCTATAGCCGCCCGGAAATGGTTGCGATCTGGTCGCCGGAGACGAAGTACCGGATTTGGTTCGAGATCGAGGCGCATGCCTGTGATGCGATGGCGGAGCTGGGCGTCATCCCGAAGGAATCGGCGAGGATCATCTGGGAGAAGGGTGGCGCGGCGACATTCGATGTCGAGAAAATCGACGCGATCGAGCGGGAAGTAAAGCATGATGTGATCGCTTTTCTGACGCATCTTGCAGAATTTATCGGGCCGGAAGCGCGGTTTGTGCATCAGGGGATGACATCATCCGATGTGCTCGACACAACGCTTGCAATCCAGCTCGCGCGTGCAACCGATCTTTTGATTGCAGATGTCGATAAATTGCTCGCCGCACTCAAGCGCCGCGCGTTCGAACACAAACTGACACCGACGATCGGCAGGTCGCATGGGATACATGCAGAGCCTGTGACGTTCGGGCTGAAGCTGGCGGTCGCCTATGCCGAATTCCAGCGGTGTCGTGAGCGGCTTGTTGCTGCGCGCGCGGAGATTGCGACGTGTGCGATTTCAGGGGCTGTCGGGACGTTTGCGAATATTGATCCGCGTGTCGAGGAACATGTTGCCAAGGCGCTCGGGTTGGCGGTCGAGCCCGTGTCAACGCAGGTGATCCCGCGGGATCGCCATGCCATGTATTTTGCAACACTCGGCGTTGTGGCCTCTTCCATTGAAAGGCTTGCAACTGAAATCCGCCATTTGCAGCGTTCGGAAGTATTGGAAGCGGAAGAGTATTTTTCGGAGGGGCAAAAAGGCTCCTCCGCGATGCCGCACAAGCGCAACCCTGTGCTGACGGAAAATCTGACCGGATTGGCGCGGATTGTTCGGGCGGCAGTGACGCCAGCGCTGGAAAATGTCGCGCTGTGGCACGAGCGAGATATCTCACACTCGTCCGTCGAGCGCATGTTCGCGCCAGATGCGACGGTGACGCTCGATTTCGCGCTGAACCGGCTGACACATGTGATTGATAAATTGCTAGTCTATCCGGAAAACATGCAGAAAAACCTCGACCGTCTGGGCGGGTTGGTGCATTCGCAGCGGGTTCTTCTGGCGTTGACGCAGAAGGGCGTAAGCCGCGAGGATAGTTATCGGCTGGTGCAACGCAATGCGATGCCGGTATGGCGTGGCGAAGGTGATTTTCTCACTCTGCTGAAAGCTGATCCCGATGTCTCGGCGCGTCTGAGCGTTGCCGAGATCGAGGAATTGTTTGATCTCGGCTATCACTTCAAGCAGGTGGATACGATTTTCAGGCGTGTGTTCGGCGAGGCCTGACGTTTTAATCAGGCAAGGAAAATCAAGGCGGCTTTGGTCGTTACAAAGACGCCGACGACAATGACAATGCCGGCGAAGACACGCCCGAGAAGTGCTTTGCGTGCGGCGAGGACGGTGCCGAGGCGGGTGCCGAGCAGGCCGCCAATGACAGCGCTGATGATAAAGATCAGCGTCAAAGGCCAATCAATCAACCCCGACAGGGCATAGGTGATCGAGGTTGTTGCGCCGAAGGCCGAGACGGCGACAAGCGAGGTGCCGATTGCAAACGTGATCGGCATTCCGGTGGCGAGCATCAGGCCGGGAACGATGAGAAATCCGCCCCCAATGCCGAAAAATCCGGACAGAATACCGACGGTGAAGCCTATTCCGACCAGAAGAGGGACAAGACGCCGAGCACTTGCGCGGGTGAGTTTCACATCGGGCACGCCCTCGGTCTCGGGGCGGCGAAACATCGCGATGCCGATAATGATCATGAGAATGCCGAAGAGACCGAGCAGTTTTTGGCCATCAACGAGCTTTGCGAGGTTGGCACCACCAAAGGCACCAATCATCCCTGAGAGAGCAAAGACGGCGCCGCAGCGCCATTTGATGAGGCCGGATTTCGCCTTCGAGGCGAGATTGGTGAGCGCGCTAACGGCAACAGCGAGTGCACTCGTACCAATCGCGATGTGCGGGGACGAGACGCCGACCACATAGACGAGCAAGGGAACGGCAAGGATTGAACCGCCCCCGCCAACCACGCCCAGAATCAAACCGGTCAACGCACCGGACATGATGCCGAGCATGAGTGTGACGGGGTCGAGAAACATGTCAGGCAGTCCTGATTTGGCGGTTCCAAGGCATTCTGCGAAGAATATTGGCCATCCCGCACATGCCGGTGACACCGGAAAATGTTAGACCCGCGCCGACAAAGGCCGACAGGGCGTAAAAGCGCGGATCAACGCCAGTACCGAGGATGACGCCCGCGAGCACCAGCAGGCCTGCAGTAATCATCACCTGCCGCATCAACTCGATCGGTGCACCTGCTTTTTTCTCGGTCGGCAATCCGGCGCGTTTCCACGCATCCATGCCGCCTTCGATAAGATAGGCTTTGCCGCCGACTGATTTAGCGAGACGTTCGGCATTGGCCTGCGTGCGGGCACCGGAGCGGCAATGAAAGACAATGACCGCGTCGCCCGTCTTGAGGTCGGTGCTGTCCAGTTTGGAAAGCGGCGTATTGGTGGCGCACGGAATGCGCTCACGGGCGAATTCATCGGCTTCACGGATATCGATGAGGGCGGCACCCTCGCTGATCAATCGGTGAGCTTCTTTCGGTGGCAGGATCGGGAGGGACATTTTAAACTCCAGCTTTTTTTTAGATTTCAGACAGGTTAAATTTTCGATCCGCGGCAATAGAGATCATGCAGCGTTTCCAGCAAACGTTCGATTCGGGGATCGGCGATACGATACCAGATCGTCTGGGCATCGCGGCGGGTGGTGACCAGCCCCTCCTCCCGCATTTTGGCAAGATGTTGCGACAGAGCCGATTGGCCGAGGCCGACAATTGACGCCAGTGAACCAACCGTCGCCTCGCCCTGTTCGACCAACCGGCACAGAACGAGCAACCGTTTTTCATTGCCAAGCGTTTGAAGAATAGCCGCCACGTTGGCAGCAGCACTTTCAAGGCTTATCGATTGAGTATGATCCATTGGAGATCTCCGATTGATCAGCGCAAATTTCATCTTGCATGTTTATTAGAAGTTTCTTATATTAGTGTCAACTAAAATAATGAACCCGAATGATTGGATCAAAACATGCCGAATGAACCCAAAATTCTCGCCTTTTTCGATGAACCAACCAATACGGTGAGTTATCTCGTCGTCGATCCGGCTGCAAAAGAGGCGGCCGTCATTGATCCGGTGCTCGATTATGATCATCGTTCAGGCAAAGCGACCACGACATCGGCGGATGCTATTCTGGCGAAAGCCAAAGCCGATGGTTTGACGATCACACTGGTTCTGGAGACCCATGCCCATGCCGATCATCTTTCGGGCGCGCCTTATATCAAGTTGAAAACGGGGGCGAAAGTCGGGATTGGCGAGCATATCCGCGAGGTACAAAAAATCTTCCGTCCAATTTTCAATGCGTATGATGTCTCCGGCGACGGCAGCGAATTTGATCTGTTGTTCAAAGATGGCGAACATATCAAGCTTGGTTCGCTCGACATTGAAGTCATCCATACGCCCGGGCATACGCCGGCCTGTATCGTCTACAAGATCGGCTCCCATGTTTTTGTTGGCGACACGCTGTTCATGCCGGATTATGGCACGGCCAGGGCGGATTTTCCCGGTGGGAGTGCTCGGCAACTCTATCATTCGATGAAGAAGCTCCTGAGTCTGCCGCCGGAAACGCGCTTGTATATGTGCCATGATTACAAGGCACCCGGGCGTGACCATTATGCATGGGAAACGACCGTTTCGGAGGAACGCGCAAAAAATCCGCATATTCATGACGGTGTGACGGAAGATGACTACGTCGCGATGCGCGAGGCACGTGATGCCAAGCTTGCGGCGCCCATGCTTCTGTTGCCGTCCATCCAGGTTAATATTCGGGCTGGGAAAATGCCGCAGCCGGATGCAAACGGGATCACCTATCTCAAAATTCCGGTCACACTGACTGCGTGAAGGCGGAGTATGCTGCTGACGCCCGCTTTGCTATTCGGTGACCAGTCGGGTTAGACTGATCCGATCAGGAAGCGGGAGAGACGCTATGGGGAAGTTAGAGGGCAAGGTCGCGTGGATCACGGGCGCGGGTAGCGGCATTGGCGAAGCGACAGCGCATGCCATGGCAAAGGAAGGGGCTATCGTCGCGCTGACTGGCCGCCGGAAAGAGCCATTGGATACGGTCGCGCATGCGATTGAAAAGGCTGGCGGCAAGGCATTGGTCGAGCCGGGCGATGTCATGGACAAGGCGATGGCCCCTGCCGTTGTCGCGCGCATTATCAAGGCTACAGGGCGCCTAGATGTGCTCGTCAACAATGCCGGCACGAATGTGAAGGCGCGGACTTTCGCCGTGCTCACGCCGGAGAATCTCGACTATGTGATTCAGGCCAATCTCAACGGTGCCTATTATTGCGTTCTGGCGGTGCTGCCGCAGATGCGGGCACAAAAGGATGGTGTTCTGATTCATACGTCTTCATGGGCAGGGAGGTATGTATCTCCCCTTTCGGGTACGGCCTATACGGCCTCCAAACATGCTGTCGTGGCGATGAGCCACAGCCTTAACATGGAAGAATTCAGAAACGGCATCCGATCATCGGTGATCTGCCCGCACGAGATTTCAACCCCGATTCTGGAAACGCGCCCCGTAAAGGTGACAGAAGAAGAGCGCGCGCGGATGCTGCAATCGGAAGACATGGCTAATCTCTATGTCTATATCGCGACTCAGCCACCGCATGTCTGCATCAATGAAGTGACGATCGCACCGACCTGGAACAGAGCGTATCTGAATATGCTCTAGAGATCGTAATCCTCGATCCGACCCGTGCGGGCCCCTTCGGTTTTGTGAAGCGCCCGCGCGGTTCGCTCGACGGAACGGAAGAGGCGAATGAAATTGCCGCTGGCGATCTTGGCGATTGCCGCATCCGCCCAGCCGCGATCGACAAGGGCTGCGATGAGGTTCGGGAACTTGGAAACGTCTTCCAGACCCTCGGGTGTTGTACCACCAAAAAAGTCCGACCCGATGGCGATGTGGTCGACGCCGGTTTTCTGCACCATATATTCAATGTGGTTGCAGAGCTCGGGTATCGTGGCGCGAGGTTGCGGGCCATTCGCCTTTACATGAGCAGCAACAGCAGCCGAGTGATCTTCGAGAAACGACGATTTGCCGTATTGATCTTTGAGTGGACGCGCCCAATCCCGCGCAGCTTGACTGATGAAATCCGGCACGAAGGTCGCCATAATGACGCTTCTCTTGGCACGAACACGGTCAAGGACGGAGTCGGGAATATTGCGCGGATGATCGCACAGGGCGAGGGCGTTGTTGTGCGAAAAAAGGACCGGTGCGCGCGAAATATCGAGTACGCGATTCATCACGCTTGGCGCAGTGTGCGCGAGATCAACGATAATCCCGAGTCGGTTCAGTTCTAGCACGACGGCATCACCGAATTTGGTGAGCCCATCGTGACGCGCAATATCGGTGGCACTATCCACCCAATCAAGCGTCTCGTTATGGCAAAGCGTCATCAGGCGCATGCCGGCCGCATACCAAGCGCGCAACGGGCCAAGGCTATTTTCCAATCCAACGCCGCCTTCAACTGTCATGAAGGACGCAATCTTTTTTAGCCGTTTCGCGCGTGCAATGTCCGTGGAATTGGTCGCACGCAGAAAAACATCCAGATAGGTGCCGCTCAACTGGTTGATAATATCGAGGAGTTCGAGCGTCGCCCGCCCCGGCTTTTCGGCAAGCGTGGGGACGAAGGCAGCCCACCATTGCGCGCTGACGCGACCTTCCCGAAGGCGTGGAATGTCTGTATCGCTTTCAGGATGCTTCCGTGCGATGTCATATTTCGCAACATCCATCCGCGCTTCGGGGTGCGTGTGAATGATCCAAGGAAGGTCATTGTGCCCGTCAATGAGGGGGATTTTGTCGAGAAGTTTGAGAGCGTGCGCGTGGGCCTTTTCGGACGGCGAATAAGCAGACATTTCAGAATTCCAATTTACACTGGATTAATGCGGATTTTGTCCGATCTTAACAAGCCTATTTTTTAAGCAATGGAAGGAAAGGGGCGATCAATTCGATTTGAATTGGCGATCCCATTCGATAACAAGCGCTTTGGCCTTGTCGACGTCTGTCTGGGGCATCACAGTCAAGATTTCCGCGCGGGTTTGCGAAGCGCGCTCCCGGATCAGATCATCCCACGGGGAGAGACGAATAATGGCAAGACTGCACCATTTATAGCCCTGGATAAAATCCTTATCGACGCCGATACCGTGGGAATACATCATGCCGATCGTGAATTGGGAATTGGAATTCCCTGCAATGGCTGCTTTGAGGTGCCATTGAGCGGCAATCTCATTATTCGTCTTTCTGCCCTGCCCGAGTCGATACATTTCCCCGATAAAGAATTGCGCATTCGGGTCGCCCTTATTGGCGAGTGGCAAGAACTCGCTAAAGGCGGCGGCATAATCGCCGCGTCCATAGGCTGTCGCGCCATCCTCGACAGAGGGAAGCAATCGCGGCAAAGCCAGCAAAACAACAAAAACCAATAGCAGGGCGACGCCTGACAGAACTGCGGTTACTCGCGACATCGTGCCGCCCATACTCTTCTCGTCGACGTGACGAATACGTCATGGCCCGCCGGGATGGCGAGCCAGACACCTTATCGGATCACCCTATCAGACTAACGTTGTGCTGACCGCAATATTTCCCTTGGTCGCGTGCGAATATGGGCAGACAATATGCGCCTTCGCCACGAGATCCTCGGCCTTGGCCTTATCAATCCCGGGCAGACTCACCTGCAAGGCGACCGTAATGCCGAAACCTTTGCCGTCATCGCGCGGGCCGACACCAACCGATGCTGAAACTTTGGCGTCGTCCGCGATCTTGACCTTCTCCTGACCAGCGACGAACCTGATCGCGCCGAGATAGCAGGCAGAATAGCCGGTTGCGAAAAGCTGTTCCGGATTGGTGCCGACGCCGCCATCGCCCCCCATTTCCTTGGGAACCGACAATTTGACGTCGACTTTTTTGTCGTCCGTCGCACCGTGTCCGTCGCGACCGCCCGTCGCAGAACCATGTGCCGTGTAAAGAACATTGACCATAAGAGCCCCCTTTGTGATGATTGACATAGTGATACGGAACGAAAATTCAGTAAAGCCTGATTTAGTGCATTTGACGCTTGAAAACGGCTTCGACCGCTATGACCGACGCAACCCCCCTGCCCGTTCGATAAAATCGGCAACAACATCAACGCCTATGCCTGATCTAACATTCGTGAAAACAAACGGTCGGTCCTTGCGCATGAGTTTCGAGTCGTGGTCCATGACGTCAAGATCGGCTCCGACGAAAGGAGCGAGATCAATCTTGTTGATGACCAGCATGTCGGAGCGCGTGATCCCCGGTCCACCCTTGCGCGGGATCTTTTCGCCGCCGGAAACGTCGATCACATAGATGGTCAGATCGGCCAGTTCAGGCGAAAACTTCGCTGCCAGATTGTCACCGCCCGATTCGATCAGGATCAAGATTGGGGAATTTTTTGTTCATTGTATCGATGGCAGCGAGATTAAGAGAGCAATCTTCCCTGATGGCCGTGTGCGGACAGCCGCCCGTCTCGACGCCCATGATCCTTTCTTCGGGGAGAGCACCGGCAACGGTCAGAAGGCGCGCGTCTTCTTTGGTATAGATGTCGTTGGTAATGGCGCAGAGATCGTAAGTATCGCGGAAGCGCTTGCACAAAGCTTCTGTAAGCGCGGTTTTACCAGAACCAACGGGACCACCAATGCCGACGCGGAGCGGGCCGTGGGATGAAGAACGTGTCATGAGCGGAACAACCTCGTATATTGGGTTTCATGGCGAAGGGAAGCGAGATCGGAGCGGAACGCGGCGCTGCCAAGATCATCAAGTGTTGAGTCAGAGGCACGTTTGGCTATCTTGCGAATGGTCGGCATGAGGGCTGCCAGAATACGCTGTGCATCCGTTTGACCAATCGGACCGAGACGAACGGCTGCTGACACCAGGGTCGCCGAAAAAGCGAGAATAAACGCGTCGAGCGTAGTCGATAGCGGGATATCATGCCCTGCGGAGAGCGCGCCAACGGCAACCGGATAGGCTACATCGCCGTCCCACGCGGATTTCAGGAAAGCCAGCGAAGGCACCTCCCATGCAGCGCGGGCGGCTGTGAAAAAGGCATTGCCTTGGGCTATTGCTTCGAGATGACGCTCGGACGAGGGTTGCATCGCAACAGCCAGTTCCGCAACCTCGCCGAGGGCGGCACGATCCCGAATCGTGACAGCGCGATAAGCGGCCGCCATGATAATCGCGTCATTATAGCCCGAACCGTGAACCAGAAGATCGGAAATCCACGCCTCGCAGGTGGCCGCATTGCTGATATCACCCGCTTCCACGGCCCATTCGAGACCGTGGGAATAGGCGAAGGCGCCGACCGGAAACGAGGGCGATAGCCAGACAAGAAGCGGCAGTCCCGCCGTCTCAGTCATGTTTGTGCGGGTGCGCATGGCCGTGCGCGTGATCATGATCATGTGAATGGCCATGATCGTGGTCATGGCTGTGATCATGGCCGCAATTTTCGTCATGGACGTGGTCATGATCATGATCATGATCATGGGCGTGGGTGTGGACATGCGCGCCATGCGCGTGTTCATGGTTGTGATCATGTGAATGACCGTGACCGTGGCTATGACCATGATCATGCCCGCACTCGTCATAGGCTCCGCGCTCAGGCTGGAACGGGCGCGAAACGACGGCGGTTGCGCATCCAAGGCCGCGAACCATTTCAGCCAACACGTGATCGTTTTCGATATAGATCGCATCCGCGGTGATCTCGGCAGGTGTGTGGCGGTTGCCTACGTGCCACGAGACTTTGAGCAAGCGTAACGGGTTTTCCGCACGAATTTCGAGCAACGTTTGGGGTGCAGCCTTTACAAGAACGAGGCTGCCATCTTCGAGTTTCAGCGCATCGCCATCATTCAGGATGGCCGCCTTTTCAAGGTCAAGCAGGAATTCGAGGCCCTTTTCGCCGGTCAATGCAATCCGGCGGCGGTGTCGACCTTCATGATCAAGACTGACTGAATCGATAATCCGGTCAGGTTTTACCGCAGGCTTGCGAATAATCGTTGTTGCGCGTTGCATCGGGTGACTTTCATTCAAACTTTTCGACGAGCGACCTTAAAACAGAAAATAGCGTTGCGCCATCGGCAGTTCGGTCGCCGGTTCGCAGACTAGCAATTCTCCATCCGCAGTCACGGCATAGGTTTCCGGATCAACGAGAATATCAGGCGTTGCATCATTATGAATCATCGAGGCTTTTGAAATGCCGCCGCGCACATTCTCGACAGCAACCATCTCCTTCACGGTTCCGAGTTTGCCGCGCAGATCATTGGCAATCGCCGCCTTTGACACAAAAACGAGGGATGTCGAGGTGAGCGCCTTGCCAAACGCTCCGAACATCGGGCGATAATGGACGGGTTGGGGCGTGGGGATCGAGGCGTTGGGATCACCCATTTGGGCAGCGATAATAGCGCCACCTTTGATCACCATGTCGGGCTTCACGCCAAAGAAAGCGGGCGACCACAGAACGAGATCCGCCATTTTCCCCTGCTCGACCGAGCCTATGTGGCGGGATACGCCGTGGGCAATGGCAGGATTGATCGTATATTTGGCGATATAGCGCTTAACGCGGTGATTATCGGCGCGACCGTCACCCGAGAGTGAGCCGCGTTGTTTTTTCATCTTGTCGGCGGTTTGCCAGGTGCGAGTGATGACTTCGCCGAGCCTCCCCATGGCCTGACTATCCGACGACATCATGGAAAGCGCGCCGAGATCATGCAGGATATCCTCGGCGGCAATGGTCTCTCGGCGGATACGGCTTTCGGCGAAAGCAAGATCCTCAGGGATTGACGAGTCGAGATGGTGGCAAACCATGAGCATATCGAGATGCTCGTCGAGCGTGTTGACCGTGAAGGGCCGGGTCGGATTGGTCGAGGATGGCAGGACGTTTTTCAATCCGGCGACCTTGATGATATCGGGAGCGTGACCGCCGCCTGCGCCTTCGGTGTGGAAGGCATGGATCGTCCGGTTTTTAAAGGCTTTGACCATGTCCTCGACAAAGCCGGACTCATTCAGCGTATCCGTGTGGATCATCACCTGAATATCGTAATCGTCCGCGACCGAAAGGCAGTTGTCGATGGCTGCAGGTGTCGTGCCCCAGTCCTCGTGAAGTTTCAGCGCGCAGGCACCTGCTTCGATCATTTCAATGAGTGCCCCCGGCAAGGCTGCATTACCCTTGCCTGAAAAGCCGACATTGACGGGGAACTGGTCGGCGGCTTCGATCATCCGCGCCATGTGCCATGGACCGGGCGTACATTTTGTAGCGTTTGTTCCTGAGGAGGGACCAGTGCCGCCACCCAGAAGCGAGGTTACGCCGGACATCAGCGCATGTTCGATCTGCTGCGGTGCAATGAAATGGATATGGGTGTCAAACCCGCCGGCGGTAAGGACCTTACCTTCACCCGCAATGACGTCCGTGCCCGGTCCGATGATGATCGTCACGCCCGGTTGAATATCGGGGTTGCCCGCTTTGCCGATGGCGTGGATACGGCCATTCTTCAAGCCAACATCCGCCTTTACGATACCCCAATGGTCGACGATCAGGGCATTAGTGATCACGGTATCAACCGCACCGTCCCTATTCGTGACCTGACTCTGGCCCATACCATCGCGAATGACCTTGCCGCCGCCAAATTTGACCTCCTCGCCATAGACCGTGAAATCTTTCTCGACTTCAATCACGAGGGACGTATCGGCAAGACGAACGCGGTCGCCTGTGGTGGGACCGAACATATCTGCATAGGCGGCGCGGGACAGGGACGTAGCCATCGGCATCTCCAACAACACAACGATTGGAGTTGTAAACACGTTCGCAAAAAGCATAAAGCCCGATTTATTGCCTCATGCGTTTGGAAATGCCCAAAAGAGAGGCGTCGGACGATGCAACCATCCGGGCATTCTTCACAGGTGAGGGATCATGAAGCGATGCGGTATGGCACGGCTGCCCGAGCTTTCAAGAGCGGGGGCGCGTTTTGTCCGGATCATAATGCGAGAGGCGGACGATTTTTGCTGGAAACCGCTTTTGCTGGCCATCGAGCTTGCCGATTTCAACCTCGGTATCAAGGGCCGAATGATTGATATCAACGCGCGCCATCGCGATATTTTTCTTGAGCAAGGGCGAGCGCATGCTGCTGGTCACGACGCCGATTTGCGCGCGACCTATATGGACGCAATCCCCATGGCCAACGGCATCATTGGAATCGATATCGAGGCCTACGAGTTTGTGACGCGGGTGCTCCTTGCGCTCGATCAGTGAAGCCCTGCCGATAAAATCATCGGTCTTTGATTTCAACGGAACGGTAAAGCCGATACCGGCTTCGAACGGATCGGTTTGGTCGGAAAACTCATAATGCGCGAAGATCAATCCCGCTTCGATCCGGACCATGTCGAGGGCTTCGAGGCCCATCGGAGCGATGCCGTAGTGTTGCCCTGCTGCCCAGACTGCTTCGAACACAGCTTTGGCATCCTTGGGGTGGCAGAATATTTCGTAGCCGAGTTCGCCCGTATATCCGGTGCGTGACAAAACGATTGGCGGACCTTCGAAATCTCCGATCCGGGCCGGCGTGAAGCGGAACCATTCGAGCTCTGCTACCGAGGGCTGAGCGGGCGATGTCCAGATAATGTCCTTCAAGAGTTCGCGGCTTTTCGGCCCTTGAACAGCGATGTTATGGAGCTGGTCGGTTGATGAGCGCACCCATGCCTTGAACCCCATTTTCTCGGCCTGTTGACGCAGCCAAAGGCCTGAAAAATCATCGCCCCCGATCCAACGGAAATTATTCTGACCGAGGCGGAACACGGTGCCGTCGTCGATCATCCCACCATTTTCATAGCACATGGCAGTGTAGACGACGTGGCCGTTCGACAGCTTCCGCATATCGCGCGTAACACAATATTGCATGAGCGCTTCGGCGTCAGGACCGGTGACTTCGAATTTCCGGAGTGGTGAAAGATCCATGACGACAGCGCGTTCGCGGCAGGCCCAATATTCTTCCACTGCGTTGGTGTTATTAAAGCGGGTCGGCAACCAATAGCCGCGGTATTCTGTGAAATTCCGCGTCATCTCGGAAAAATTCGAATGAAACGCGGTTTCCTTGGTCAATTCAACATCTGCATCTGGGGTCATGCGATAGGCCACCGCTCTCGAGAAGGTTTCTTTAGATGAATAAACGCGGACATGAATATCCGTGGGGTCCCACGCATTCGCCGCGTCGATGTCGTCAGGGCAAGATGATGACACGCAGACGAGATCCGTCATGGCTTTCATGAGCACATAATCGCCGGGACGTGACCACGGTTCGTCCAGATAGAGCTGGTTATGGCCATCAATCATGGTGTTGTAGAAGTAATTGATGGCCTCCCACCCTTTGCGGGGTGCTATGCTAAAGGGTGCCAACGCACGATTGAAATTGTCCGTGCAGTTGATGTGACCGGGATACCCCATATCGTCATAGTAACGGCTGTTGCAGGCGGTCGCAAACGCATCGTGACGTCCGACCGTATCCTGAACGATCTCAACAAGAGGCTCGAAATGGCGCCCGAAGGCTTTCGCGGGTAGGCCCGGAGTGGGGTAGCTGCGGCCAGTCAAGGTACGGGTGATCGTGGCATCAAGCGCACTCTCTATCCCCTTGTCCAGTTGACGCACGGAAAAACATTGGAAATCAGTGCATTGCCGACCGGCGACGTCGATAATCTGGATAAATTCACCCGCCTTGACGAGATAGGCGGACGCAGTTGCGGCGGCAATCCGCATTTCCTGCACCAGATCGCGCAGGGGATCAGGCAGAAGATCTTCGTATTTCCGGACAATAGGCTGCGACCGTTTGATCAGCACCTCAATATCGGTCGCGACATCCTGCCGTTCAGCATCCATGATTGTGCCGGGGGCGACAACAATCAGCAGCCCAGAAGCGGTGACCTTGAACGTCGCGGTTTCGCCGGCTTTTGACTGGCCACCGAAAATACGAAGGGACGAGAGAGAGGCAAGATCGACACCGCGGCGCTCGAGCGCTTTGCGCGTTCTGGCAGCATCAGGATCATTCCCTGAGAGGATGGCTTTCAGCCCCTCCCCTGTTCCGGTCGCTGACGCACCAAGCATGGTGAGGTCTGACCGTCCATCCGATAGAACAGTAATCAACTCACAGGGCTGGAGGCCCTCAATATCGCGCACACTGATTTCGTCGCCGACACCAATCGAAATAACGAGGCTCCCGCCACCACGTACTTTGTAGCGTTCGGTATTCGGAGGAATCGCGCGAATTCCCGGCCGCCATATCTGGCTCGGATGCGGGGCAAGACCACTAACAATGTGATGGGGGTCGGACATCATGCTCATGACCTGGTTACCGACCCCCTCATTTCCATCAAACTTAACTCAGCAATCGAGGGTATTGTCGCGCTCCCAATCCGTCAACTGACGGCTGTAAGCGTTCCAATCGTTGTGACGCATCTTGGTGTAGCCGTCGACGAACTCGGAGCCGAGCATCGACCGCAATACGCTAGATTTCTCCAGCGAGCGCAAGGCGTCAAGCAAGTTCAGTGGCAGTCGCTTGGCGCCCTTTACCTTGTGTCCGTCTGTGTACATGTTGATATCAAGACGCTTGCCCGGATCCCGCTTCTGACGGATGCCGTCAAGACCCGACGCCAGCAGACCAGCCTGCAGCAAATACGGGTTCACCGCGCCATCGGCGAGGCGGAATTCGAAGCGACCGGCGTCCGGAATGCGGATCATATGCGTGCGGTTATTGCCCGTATAGGTCACGGAATTCGGAGCCCACGTCGCCCCCGAGATCGTGCGCGGTGCATTAATTCGCTTATATGAATTAACGGTCGGATTGGTAAGGGCACAGAGCGCATCTGCGTTGTGGATCAACCCGCCGATGAAATGATACCCCAATTGCGAAACACCAAGTTCACCCTTCGGATCAGAGAACAGGTTCTTCTTACCGTCCCAGAGCGATACGTGCGCATGGCAGCCATTGCCCGTGAGATTAACGAAAGGCTTCGGCATGAAGGTGGCGCGCATGCCGTGCTTTTCGGCAATGGATTTTGCCATGAATTTGAAAAAAGCGTGACGATCAGCGGTGAGAAGCGCGTGGTCATATTCCCAGTTCATTTCAAACTGTCCGTTCGCGTCTTCATGGTCGTTCTGGTAGGGCGCCCAGCCGAGGCTTAACATGGAGTCGCAAAGTTCCGTGATAACTTCATAGCGGCGCATCAATGCCTGCTGGTCGTAGCAGGACTTTTCCTGCGTATCCGCCTCGTCCGAGACGCGCTTGCCGTCCGGTGTGATCAGGAAGAATTCGCACTCGACACCCGTCTTCAGCGTGTAACCATCGCTCTCGGCGGAGGCCAGCATGCGCTTCAACATGTTGCGGGGGGCATGTTCGACTTCCTTGCCGGCCATCCAGAGATCAGCAGCCAACCAACCCACTTCCGGCTTCCAAGGAAGCTGGATCAGGCTGTCGGGATCAGGAACGGCGAAAAGATCAGGATCGGCGGGTGACATTGAGAGCCATGTCGCAAAGCCTGCGAAGCCGGCACCATTCTTGGCCATATCGCCAATGGCTTGCGCCGGTGCGAGTTTCGCGCGCTGCACGCCATAAAGATCCGTGTAGGAAATCAGGAAATATTTTATGCCTTTTTCCTTTGCGGCCTTCACCAGATCGATCGCCATGTAACCCCCCTCTTGATTGTTTTGAAATAACGCGTTTCGACTTAATTGAACTTAGAACGTTCCTGATTTCCCCGGAACCCAGTTTGTTCCGGCGAGCGGAACGCCGGACATCGCCGCCGCCTCGATCGTCAGAGCGCAAAGATCCTCCGGCTCAAGATTGTGCAGGTGGTTCTTGCCGCAGGCGCGGGCAATCGTTTGCGCTTCGAGTGTCATCACTTTGAGATAATTTTTCAACCGGCGTCCACCCAGAATTGGGTCAAAACGCTTAAAGAGTTCGGGATCCTGCGTCGTGATACCGGCTGGATCCTTGCCTTCATGCCAGTCATCATAGGCACCAGCTGTGGTGCCGAGCTTGTTGTATTCTGCCTCATAAATAGGATCGTTATCACCGAGCGCGATCAGAGCCGCGGTTCCAATCGCAACTGCATCAGCACCGAGTGCCATGGCCTTGGCAACGTCGGCGCCGGAGCGGATACCGCCCGAGACAATCAGCTGCACCTTGCGGTGCATGCCGAGATCATGGAGTGCCTTAACTGCTTGCGGGATACAGGCAAGAATGGGCATGCCGACGTTTTCGATGAAAACATCCTGCGTGGCTGCTGTACCACCCTGCATACCGTCGAGCACAACGACATCGGCACCAGCTTTCACTGCCAAAGCTGTGTCGTAATAGGGACGCGCGCCGCCAATCTTGACGTAAATCGGCTTTTCCCAATCGGTGATTTCACGGATTTCCATGATCTTGATTTCAAGATCGTCCGGTCCTGTCCAGTCCGGGTGACGACACGCAGAGCGCTGGTCGATCCCCTTAGGCAGGTTACGCATCATCGCCACACGATCAGAGATTTTTTGGCCAAGCAGCATGCCGCCGCCGCCGGGCTTTGCGCCTTGACCGACGACCACCTCGATGGCGTCCGCACGACGCAAATCATCAGGGTTCATGCCGTAGCGGGACGGAAGATATTGATAAACCAGCGTTTTGGAATGGCCGCGCTCTTCCTCGGTCATGCCGCCGTCACCGGTTGTCGTCGAGGTACCTGCAGCCGTTGCGCCACGGCCAAGGGCTTCCTTGGCGGGGCCCGACAATGCGCCAAAACTCATGCCGGCAATTGTCACAGGGATATCAAGATGGATCGGCTTTTTTGCAAACCGCGTTCCAAGCCATACGTCGGTTGCGCATTTTTCACGGTAACCTTCCAGCGGATAACGACTGATCGAGGCGCCTAGAAACAGCAAATCGTCAAAATGCGGCAGGTGACGTTTTGATCCGCCGCCACGAATATCGTAAATGCCAGTTGCGGCAGCTCTACGAATTTCGGCGTTGACGTCGTTCGAGAATGTCCAGGACTGACGCGGCGGCGTGTGGGGAAAATCGCTCATGTTCGATCCTCAGTATGACGACGCGTTGTCGATGTTAAAGTTATAGAGTTTTCGAGCCGAACCATAGCGTTTGAATTCTTGAGGTTTGGCTTTACCGTCGGCTTCACCCCGTTTCAGGAGATCGGCGAGAATTTCGTAATGCTCTGGACGCATTTCTTTCTCGATGCAGTCCGTGCCGAGGCTCTTGACCGAGCCGCGAACAAATAACCGAGCCTCATACAGCGAGTCACCTAGTGCTTCGCCGGCATCGCCCAAAACAACAAGATTGCCAGATTGCGCCATGAAGGCAGACATATGGCCGATATTGCCATGCACGACGATATCAATGCCCTTCATCGAAATCCCGCAACGCGACGATGCATTGCCTTTGATCACGAGGAGGCCGCCGCGACCCGTTGCACCGGCATATTGGCTTGCGTCGCCATCAATGATAACTGTGCCGGACATCATATTTTCCGCGACACCCGGACCGGCAGAGCCCTTGATGCGCACTGTCGCCAATTTGTTCATTCCACCGCAATAATACCCGGTGGATCCTCGCACTGTGACATCAACAGCCGCATCAAGGCCAACTGCAATGGCGTGTGCGCCCTTCGGATTGATGATTTCCCATGCTGTCTGGTTGGTCTGGCCCTTCAGCGCGTGAAGAGTTGAATTCAGCGCGCGCAGTCCCTGCGCCTCGAGATCGAAAGTCTGCATGTTCAACGTTCCCAGAAATAGACAGTGGCGGGTTCAGGTTCCCAGACCCTCGCGGTCTCGATCCCGGGAAGGCTGACCATGGCACGGTATTCAGAGCCGAACGCAACGTATTGGTCGGTCTCCGCCATCACCGCAGGCTTGCAGGCAATCGGATCACGAACAACGCCGAAGCCGTTCTTTGTGCCAACCACAAAGGTGAAAAACCCGTCAAGATCGGTCAGCGTTGCTTCCATCGCCTCGCCGAGCTTAGAGCCCTCCTGTAGCTTGTGACTGATAAAGGCGGCCGCAACTTCTGTGTCGTTCTCAGTCTCGAAGGTCATACCGGCTTCACGTAGGACGCGGCGAACCGAGTTATGATTTGAGAGCGAACCATTGTGGACAAGGCACTGGTCGGAGCCGGTCGAGAAAGGATGCGCACCCATGGTCGTGACGGCAGACTCCGTTGCCATTCTCGTATGGCCAATACCATGAGTACCCGACATATGGGCGATGTCGAAGCGACGGGCGACGTCTTTCGGAAGGCCGACTTCCTTGTATATTTCGATCTCCTCGCCGGCGCTCATGACACGTGCGGAGGGGCGTACCTCACGCACTGCGGCGCGCGCCGCATCGATCTTGTCCGCAGGAAGCGTCAGAACAGCGTGGGTGTCCTTTGACGTCATTGTGACAGTCGCGCCAATCGCCTTGCCAAGATCAGCTGCAAGCGTCTTGAAATCTTCAGCGGCATTGGCGGACTGAACCGTCAGTTTGGCCTTACCTTTTTCCGGGCGGGTATAGATTGCAATACCGGCACTATCAGGACCGCGATCCGTCATGGTGATGAGCATGTCCGTCAACATGGCGCCCAGTTTGGGCTCCAATTTCGGATCTTTGAGAAATAGTCCAACAATTCCGCACATGAGGCTTCACCGAGCAAGCGTTAAAGACACTTTAGAATAAGCCCAACCCTTGGGCTCTGTCAATTCATACGAAAATTATATTCCTGTGAAGAAAATCAGGATTCGCGGGGATAAATAATGACGGAGAGATAGGTCATGGGTGCCGACAAAAGCTGTTTAGGACCGTGCAGTGCCCCCGAATCGAACATCAAAGCGTCTCCAGGGGAGAGATGGTATTCACGATCGGAATGCGAATAAATGACCTCGCCGGTGAGCATGTAGATGAATTCGGTTCCTTCGTGCTGAAACGCAGTGTAGGGCGCGGCATCCTCGGTGAGCGTTATGAGATAGGGCTCGACATTAATGTCGCCGCCCAAACTATGGCCCAAGAGATTATATTGATGCCCGACTTTTGTGCCGCGACGTTGGATCGCGACCCCCTGCCCTGCGCTGACATAGGAACAATCGCGGCGTTCCTCGAATGCAGCAAAGAGCAATGTCATCGGAACATTGAGTGCTTTGGCAATCGACTGCAGCGTTGTCAAAGATGAGGAAATCTGGCCGTTTTCGATCTTGGACAACATCCCTGTCGAGACATTGGCGGCCTCGGATAGTTCGGCAACCGTCAATCCATTGCGTTTGCGAAACGTCCTGATCTGATGACCAATCGCCTGTTCAAGAGTGTGGGAGACGCTTTCGGGCGCGCCGGATCCCGTCGCAAGAATAATCGCTTCTATTGCTTTAGCGTCGATTTTTTTACGCTTCATTGTGCCCTGCCCGAGAAAACTCGGACAAACAGTAACCAGAACAGGCGTCAGCGGCAATAACTAATGCCAAGCTGAGGGATTGCCAACTTATTCAAGGTCATCAGGTGCCGGGACTTACTTCAATTCCGTGAACGGATCCCGAATCACTCAACCAGTGCCAAAAACTCCGTGCAAAACCTCTGGCAACCGCGAATACAAAGGTCGGTTCTTCGTCAATCTGCCAGATCGTTACGGCAATATGGCTTGCATGGGTTAACGCAACATCATCGGGCTGGAACGCACGGGGGTGCAGGTCGAGCGGGACACCTGTCGCAATCACCTCGCGGCTTGCCGGACCAGAAACACGAATAAGTGTTCGTGCATCACCTTGGTCTGTGAATGACGCGAATTTACCCAATTTTGCGACCAATTCCCGATCAAAATCGGGATGAACGGCCATATCTGTAATGGCAATCCATTGATCGGGACCTGCCCACAGGAAGGCGACACCTCCGGCCTCAACGCGTCTCGGGGTGTTCGGCAATTCAATTTTGAACAGTTTCTTTACCGCACCCTGCAAAGAGCCTGATTGTCCCTTTCGTGCTGCGATGCTGACAACAGAAAGACCAGTCATCTCGGAAACCACGAGCCGCGCCGGTCCATCCTGCCTGCCAATCCGGCTATTGCGGGACAATTCCGGCACTGCCGAACGAAGTTCTAGCGTTCTGTTAGCCACGAAGCTTCTCCCCTTCCGGATCGTAGAAAATTGGTGAAACAACCTCGACAAGATATTCTTCACCACGGATCGGATCGCACGCACGGATGATTTCGCCCATCCGTTCCGGTCCACGCGCTAGGAACCCTAACCCGATCCAATGGCCGATGGACGGCGAGAAGGCGACAGACGTCATATAGCCTTCGTCATTCTGCGCGGCCGCTTCCAATCCTTGCCGGATGAAATGGGCACCCGCGCGGATCCTCCGTTTGCGGTCAACCGGACGGAATCCAACGACGACAGGCCTGTTCGGATCAACGAGCGCTGGACGACCGGCGAGAACGCGGCCGATATAGTCTTTCTTGATCGACATCATCCGTCCGAGGCCGAGATCGCCAGCGGTGCTAATCCCGTTCAGTTCGGCGCCGGCGACGTGGCCCTTCTCGATCCGCATGACACCAAGTGCTTCCGTGCCATAGGGCGTTATGCCGTATTCTGCGCCGGCTTCCATGATCTTCCGGATCAGGGCATCGCCATGGCGCGACGGAACACCAATCTCGAAGGCAAGTTCACCCGAAAATGACAGGCGGTAAAGCCGCGCTCGGGTGCCACCGCACACGGTGATTTCGCCCGCTGCCATATAAGGAAACGCGGCGTTGCTGATATCATGCTCTGGATCGACGAGCTTCAAAAGTACGTCACGCACATGAGGTCCCGCGAGAGAAAACTGAGCCCATTGCTCGGTGGCGGAAATCATCTGCACATCAAGATCAGGCCAGAGCCATTGATGGCAAAATTCCAGATGCTGCATGACTTTGGCCGCATTGGCCGTTGTTGTCGTCATGAAGAAATGGTCTTCACCAAGCCGGGTGGTTGTGCCGTCATCCATGACGATCCCGTCTTCACGGAGCATCAGGCCGTAACGGGCACGGCCAATGGCCAAATTCTTCCAACCATTAATGTAGACACGCTCAAGGAATTCTGCGGCATCCGCGCCTTGAATGTCGATCTTGCCGAGTGTTGAGACGTCGCACACACCAACTGACGAGCGGGCCGCTTTGACTTCACGAGTGACTGTTTCAAGCCAATCTTTTTCGCCCGGCTTCGGATAATATTGCGCGCGAAGCCAATAGCCCGCCTCGACGAAGACAGCACCCTGCTCGACGGCCCATTCATGGGAGGGCGGCAAGCGCGTCGGCTTGAAGTTTTTTTCGCGATGATGTCCCCCGAAGGCACCAATTGCGACGGGAGAAAAGGGCGGACGCATGACGGTCGTGCCCACATTTTCAATCGCTTTAGCGGCGAATTCAGCCATCAAGGCCAAGCCGTTCACATTTGCCGTCTTGCCCTGATCGGTTGCCATCCCCAGCGTCGTGTAGCGCTTGAGATGCTCGACCGAGCGGAAACCTTCACGCTCGGCGAGTTCAATATCGAGAACGGAAACGTCATTCTGGAAATCGACGAAGGATTTGCCACGCGCATTCACAACACGCCAGAGCGGTTGAATGGCCGTGCTTTCCGGTTCGACCGACGGCAGGGCAGATTTTTTCGCTTTGAAGCCCGCGGCAATGGCTGCATCTTGCCCAAGAGAGTCACCCATGGTGATCGCATCCGCGAGCGAAAGAGCACCCGATGCCGAACCCGCGACAGCCATTCCGGGAGGCACAGCACCGGGGACGAAGGCTGCAATCGAAGAATTCCAGACAGGACGACCATTGAGATGGGTTGTCAGGTGAACACTCGGGTTCCAGCCACCCGACATGGCGATCAAATCGCACGGTAGGGTGAGCAAGTTACCATCCTGGAGACGGATTTCGGCGCCCGAAACGCTTTTCGAGCCGAGAGCGCGTTCGACCGAGCCACCGGATATGACGCGAATCCCCGCCTTTTTGGCCAAAGCTTCGACGACGGGAGAAACTACCGGACGCGGGTCCACAAGGGCAGCAACGGACACACCGGCTGCAGCGAGTTCGGACACGGTCGACGCGGCGTCGTCATTATTGACGAAAACGATCGCGTTACTGCCGGAGGCCACGCCAAACCGGTGGAGATAAGTGCGCACAGCACCTGCCAGCATGATGCCAGGGCGATCATTATTGCCGAAGACGAGCGGGCGCTCGATAGCTACTGCGGCCAAAACGGCGCGTTTTGCAACAATGCGCCAGAGCCGCTGACGTGGCGCGTGATGGTGAGGCTCGGCAAGGTGATCCGAGACGCGTTCGAGCGCGCCGTAAGTTCCGCCATCATAGACGCCGAAAACAGCCGTGCGCCGCAGGATACGGACATCCGGTTCGGCTTCGAGTTCGGCTGCCATCTTAGCGGCCCACTCTGCCGAAGACAGTCCGTCGATGATCCGTTGATCACCCAAAAGACGACCGCCGAGTGCCGAGTCTTCCTCGGCAAGAACAACGCGCGCGCCGGAGCGTGCCGCTGCACGCGCAGCCATCAAACCAGCCGGACCGGAGCCAATTACGAGAACGTCACAAAAGAGTGTCGATTTTTCGTAATGATCCGGATCATCAAGGCCGGAAGCCTTGCCGAGGCCTGCTGCGCGCCGGATTATTGGCTCGTAGAGCTTTTCCCAGAGGGCTGCGGGCCACATGAAGGTCTTGTAGTAGAAGCCTGCAGTGAGAAACGGCGACAAGAATGAATTGATCGATAACAGATCAAAATCCAGCGACGGCCAACGGTTCTGGCTCTCAGCCTCAAGACCTTGATAAAGCTCGATCATCGTGGCACGCGTGTTGGGTTCACGACGGGCGTCGGAGCGTAACTCGACGATACCGTTCGGCTCCTCTGACCCCGCCGCAATCAGACCGCGAGGCCGATGATATTTGAACGAGCGGCCGATCAGACGGACATTGTTTGCAAGCAGTGCCGAAGCCAACGTATCGCCAGCAAAGCCTTGATAACTTCGGCCGTCAAAACTAAAATCAACCGGGGTCGAGCGGTCAATCTGACCGCCTTTCGACATGCGCGAAGAGCCGGGAGGGAGGGTCATCGGGCCGCTCCTGTGGTTTTTTCGGACAAACTTACTTCTTTTGCGGGTTCAACGCCAAAAATTTCGTGGGTGCGGACGTCACGCGTCACAACAAGCCATGCGTGGCATCCGGCATTGTGATACCACAGCTCGCGATGGCGACCGACGGGGTTTTCTCGCTGGTAGACATAATCGACGAAGGCTGCGAGGGCATCCGGACGAGCCGGATCGGGACGCTGCACCGTGGCATCGCCAAGATAGATGAATTCATCAAGGCTCCGATTGCCGCAGTGCGGACAGGTGATGCGCATTGTGACTGCCTCTCAGTGTAAATTCGGTTGGGCACCAACGCCCTTTTCATCAATCGTGTGGCCGGTCGCAAAGCGGTCAAGGCGATAGGCCGTGCCGACCGAGTGCATTTCGTCTTTCGCTAGAAGATGAGCAAAACAGAAGCCCGAGGCTGGCGTCGCTTTGAAGCCGCCATAACACCAACCTGCGTTCAAATAGAGCCCATCAATCGGGGTTTTATCGATGATTGGCGAGCCATCCATCGACATGTCCATAATTCCGCCCCAATGTCGTAGTAGTCTCACCCTTCCTATGGCAGGCATCAGGGCCATGCCGCCCTCGCAGACATCCTCGATTGTCGGAAGATTGCCGCGCTGGGCATAGGAATTGTAACCATCTAGATCGCCGCCAAACACCAGTCCACCTTTATCAGATTGGCTTATGTAGAAGTGCCCTGCGCCGAAGGTGACGACAGTATCGATGAACGGTTTGATCCCTTCCGAAACGAACGCCTGCAGAACATGGCTTTCGATGGGGAGATTTAAGCCTGCCATTGAGGCGACGCGTGACGAGTTGCCTGCACAGGCAAGGCCGATCTTTTTCGCGCCAATATAGCCACGGGTCGTCTCGATACCGACCGCCCTGCCCTTCTCGGTGCGGATGCCGGTAACCTCACAACTTTGAATGATATCAACACCTTGTGCATCCGCTCCACGGGCATAACCCCACGCTACGGCATCATGCCGGACGGTGCCGCCGCGGGCCTGTCGGAGACCTCCTTGGATGGGAAAACGATTATTGGTAAAATTGAGGAAAGGGAGATGCTTTTTGACGCCAGCGGCATCGAGCAGTTCGGCATCGACACCGTGCAGCCGCATGGCGTTGCCGCGGCGGACATAGGCGTCGCGCTGGGCGTCGGAATGAAAGAGGTTGATGATACCACGCTGGCTGATCATCGCATTGTAATTGAAGTCCTGCTCGAGACCCTCCCAGAGCTTCATTGAGAGCTCATAGAAGGGAACATTGCCCGGAAGAAGGTAATTTGAGCGGATAATCGTGGTATTTCGGCCAACATTGCCCGACCCGATCCAGCCCTTCTCGACGACGGCGATGTTCTTTACGCCATAGACTTTGGCGAGGTAATAGGCGGCTGCGAGGCCGTGGCCGCCACCGCCGACGATGATGACATCATAGGCGGGCTTGGGCTCCGGCTCGCGCCACATGGGCTGCCAGCCCTTGTGCCCGCCGAGCGCCTCGGAGATGACTTTGAAGATCGAAAAACGGTCATTCGCCATGAAATTCGCCTGTTTTGGCCGATTCAGCTGAGAGCACTCTAGCCTATCATCGCCAAACAGGGTATATAAGTTTTACTTATGATGGGACCTCCCGATGACGACACGCCTTGACGGTCTGCCTTTTGACTTGAGAAGCCTGCAAATCTTCCTTGCGGTGTGCGACACCGGCTCGATCACGGATGCGGCGCGGCAGCTCAATTTGTCACAACCTGCTGTTTCACAAGCGATTTCCGACATCGAGGCGCGTTCAGGGGCACAATTGTTCGACCGCGCCGTACGCCCGATCGGGCTGACGCGGGCGGGGGGCCTGTTGCGGCAACGGGGGAGCAGTCTGCTGGCGGAAGCGCGCCAGATCGCGCCGTTGTTGAGGGAAATGGTGCGGCATCGCCTGCCGCTGATCCGGGTGGGGCTGGTTGACTCGATGTCACGTGCTCTTTTGGTTGATTTGAGCGCAAAACTGGCGGAATCGACGGAAAATGTTGCGGTTTTGTCGGGTTTGACCGCCTCCCATGCGAGCGCTTTGCTGACAAGACGGCTTGATCTGCTGATCGGGGTGGATGACCTCGAAGACCTTGACGGGCTGGAGCGCTGGCCGCTCCTGAGCGAGCCCTATGTGCTGCTGGCGCCCGATGATGTCGATCTGCCGAAAGAGCCGCAAGACCTTGCAATATTTGCAGAAAAACATGATCTCGTGCGGTTCAGCGCACGTTCCCAGACGGGGATCGAGATCGAGCGGCACCTCAGGCGGCTGAAGCTCGACCTGCCGCGGCGGATGGAGTTCGACACGCCCTTCGGCGTGACGGCGCGGGTGGCGGCGCGGCAAGGCTTTGCGATTACAACGCCGCTCTGCCTTCTGGAGGCGGCGCTGCCGATGGACGGGCTGGTCTGCCACCCCTTGCCGGGGCCGAGTTTGAGGCGGACATTGACGTTGATCGCGCGGCAAGCCGAGCTTGGACGGCTGCCGCACCACCTTGCAGGCTTCTGCCGCGAGCGGCTTGAGCTAAACGCGATCCCCGCGATCGAGGCACAATTCCCTTGGCTCAAGGGACTGGTGCGCTGCGCCTAACCCCAGAAATACTTATACTCCAACGGTCTCCAACACGCCGGATTCCATGGAACAACGGCCAGAATGTCCAATGGAACATGTCCGCCCCGCGGGGGGAGTGTTTCCAGTCGGGTGTCCAACGTTGGAAATTGGGGCCGTCATTGCGAGCGGGAGCGACGCAATCAAGATGAAGATTGGCGAGGGGTGTGATTAGCGAGTAGCGAATAGCGAGTGGGGGTGGTGCCCGTCATTGCGAGCGGGAGCGACGCAATCCAGTTGAGGATTGGTGAAGGGTGAGTGGGTTGGGCGTGGGAGAGACGTGGCGATCATCAGCTGGATCGCGTCGCGTTCGTTGTTCAAAACGATTCACAGGATCGTTTTGCCGCCTTTCGGCGGACACGCCTCACTTCGCGATGACGGGGTTGGGCGGCGTGAGGGGCGGATGATGTGATCGGGAGGCCACTAGGGCTTCAACGCTCTTCGGACCGCCTCGGGCTCTTTGTCGATGATCCGCAACAGGGTGGCTGCGGGGCCGCTGATGCTGCGGGTGCCCTGCTCCCATTTGCGGTAGCCGGAGAGGCTCATGCCCATGAGCGGTGCCATCTGGGTCTGCTTCAACCGCGCGCGCTTGCGGACTTGCCGAGGGTCAAGCGGCGCATGCACAAGAGCAGGCCCCTCGCCTTTCGCGTGGGCCAGCGCTTCGCCGAGGGACCGGAGAAGATCATTGCCGAGGGTACTCATGGTCGTCATCTCCTGGCGGTTTTGAGGGCGGTGACCAGAGCGGTAACAGCCCGCTTTTCATCCGGCGTCATGTCGGATTTGGCGTTCCTCGGGAAGGCCAGCAGGGCGTAGAGCGGAAGCGAGCCGTCCAAATAATAATAGATCACTCGCGCTCCACCGCGTTTTCCTTTACCCGTCGCTGCAAATCTGAGTTTCCTCACCCCACCAGTGCCGGGTATCACATCTCCAGCCAACGGATTTTCGGCAAGAAAAGTGATCAGCTCCTGCTTTTCCTCCTCATCGAAGAGTTTAGCAGCCTGCTGGGTAAAGGTTGGGGTTTCAGCAACGGTTTGCACGGGTTAAATACCCCAATGGGTGACAAGATTCAAGAGCGTCTAATGGGCGTCAGGGTATGAAGTATCTTACAGGGTTACGAAAAGGGCAACCAATCGCTCACTTGGCTATGATTTCGGAATGTTTTTGACCATTTCTAAAATCGTCATTTCATTTGATGGATGATCAGGTGTGGCGACATAGCCGGAAGTCGGCGTTGCGAAGATTGCACGCGTAGCTTCCATCAAGACAGCATTCTTGATGGCGGGATCTTCTGTTCCGTCGACAAACGTTTTGAACGTCGACAAGGCGATTTCTTTGTGACGGCTCAGCGTCTCCTGATGCTTGTTTGCCTTGTAAACGCGGCCACACCAGAGAGTCGCCGATATCAGGATCGCGATTGCGACAATCTTCGAGGATAATAACTGGAGGTCGCAATCGCCAATCACAAAATGCAAAAGGAAAGGTAGATAGAACGGGGAGGTAAACGAAGCTACTGCAAAGACAATGGTTGCACCAAGCCACCACTTGGCTGCACTTTTTCGATTGTCAGCTTCCCCTTTAAAATTCTTTGCGTGTATTGATACGCTAGCTTCTTTCATCAGGTCGAAAACTTGATCAAGTCCGTTGTTTAAATTTTTTGCTTTATTTTCAATTTTAACTAGGCTCAGGACCCGTTAAAGGGATTCACAAACAGTCGATTATCTGATTCACTTCCGTATCTGGGAGGGCATCGAGATGGGTGATTTGATTTGGCTTTCGGACGCGCAGATGCGTCGAATTGAACCTTATTTTCCTTTATCGCATGGG
>CAMCXA010000029.1 GCA_945883115.1 Alsobacter soli | reverse complement strand
CATCGACCAATTCGGCCGACGTTCGAGCCGTTGCGCCCGCTACAAATTGCTTAATCAACTCTACTTGAATACTTGGGAGGAGTCGACTTTTTCGCCTTTCGATAACCATCTGACATAAATAGCCTTTTTCAGCTATCTAGGCCAGCCCCTATATTTAAGGTTGATAAAATCGAGATTACTACTTATGATTAATAAACGATTAAACGGGGGCGAAAAATGTTCAAGAAACTGATTGTGGCCGGATTGGCGTTCACACTGGCGGCTCAGGCGCCGGTGAATGCAAAGGACAATTTGGGTGGCATCCTTGCCGGCGTCATTGGTGCAGTCATCGTCGGTGCCGTGATTGCAAATATCGTCAATCAGCTTGATGCCGACGCAAAGGCAAAGCGGGAAGCGGCAGTCCGCGCAGCACAAAAGAAAAACGCAGGCGCGTCAACAACTTGGAAGTCGAACAATGCAAGCGGCAAGATCAAGGTAACCAAGGTGGAAACCATGCCTGACGGTCGTGTTTGCCGCGAGGTGAGAGAAACGATTACGTTCCAGGGCAAACCTGACACCGAGGTTCGCAACGAATGCGGCTGATATCTTTGCTTCGGCTCGTTAGTTTGTCGCTCCTGTCCGTGCTGTGTTTAACGTCGGTGCACGCAGGAACGGAATTTACTCTTGATGGCTTCAGGGAGTGCGCGCAGGCCGATAATAAAAAATTCTACTGCAAGACGAACGCGTCTTCGAATTGGCAGCAGGTGACGCCCGAGTTTTTTAATCGGTTCAAATCGGCAAGCGCCGAGGCCGCTGCGGGTGGCGCGAAGGGGGTTTCAAAGGATATTCAGGAGATTGCAGATTTCCTGAATGATGCGTCCCAGTTTTTGAAAGAAAACCCGAAGACAAAAAACCTTAGCGAGATTGCCAAGGCCGCTGTAGCGACAAAGTCGGCTTTGGATAATCAAGATTTAACAGCTGCCCGGAATGGAAAAAGGCAACTCGAAGCCTTGTTCAAAGATAATCCGGCGTTCGCGGCTTATCTAAAAAAGCTCGCCGCTGAACGTCAAATCCAGATCGACCGGAAAATCGCCGAGGCCGCTGTAGAAACAAACAAAAATATCTTCTTCATTGACAGTTTCATCGCAGCAAACCTGCTTTCTCCCTACACGACGGATTTAGGCAAGCTCAAGGATTTGCTGGCAAAGGCTCTGAAGGAAAACAGCCTCAACGGCCTGAATACAGCCAATTCCGGCTTTCTAAAATTTATCGAGACCCAGAATCTAACGGCAGAGTACCAATCTGCCTTGCTGGCATTCGCTGAGGCCAATACGCCAAAAAGTGCGGAAGATCCGAATTCCAAATCGGCTCTCGCGAAAAAACTCGGCGTAACGGAGCGGTCGCAATTCATCATTGACGGTGACAATGATGACATCGTTGTCATTTATAATTCCTTGTCCGGACGATTTGTAAAAAGTCTGAAGGGCGATCTTGTTTTCAAAAGCAAGACGATGAAACTATGCGTTGCGCAGGACCGACAGATTCCGACGATGCGGGATCTGGAGCGTGTCGGCATTAGTGCCATTCGGGCAAAGGTGAATGCGGATTATGAACTCTCGCAACTCGCCTGCCCGATTGACGCGCTTGATCAATTCGACATCGTCTTCTTCCAACGGCTTGGTCTTCTGTCGCAAAGCGAAGATTATGTTCGCGGTCTCATCAGCCTGATCGAGAAGAAAAATTTTACCTCGCTCTTGGTTCTGCCGGGCAAAGATGTGAACGCATCCTTGAAGGGTAGCTCGTTAAGCGCAGCGCAGATCGAAGCCACTATTCTCGGCGGACAGAAATCCGGCTTCGGGCTCATTTATAACGGGGCGAACCCGGACAAAATCTGCCTCGCTGTGCAGGATGACACTGCCGCGCACGAAATTGCCGCCCGGGACCAGATTGAAAAGAGTTTGCAGCTGAAAAGCGAGACAATTTCATTTGTCCAGCGCAGTATTGACGATGCGTTTGCCGATTATCAGGGTGGCAAATGCAGCGCGGTTTATTCCAACGCCGAGAATATGGCGCAACTCATCGCGGCACTCAAAAGGGAACGGCTGGATTATCTCGTTGCCCCCTTGTGGGTGACGGCAGAGGATATTGCTTCGATCAACAAAGACCAGCAGGCGAAAGTTGCCGGCATTCTTGCCCAGCAAGAAGCGGCGCGGAAAGAGATTGCGGAACAGGATGCCATTCTTCAGCAAAGGGCGACAGATGCGGCTGCAAAGCGCGAAAATATCGAGAAAGATTTGCAGAACAAAAACAAAGCCTTTGCGCGGGCGGCTCAGGATAGCGTCTCAAATGTTGTCGATGCATTTCTGAAAGAAAACACCGAACGAAAAGGCGAGAAGGTGTCGGGTGACGCTGTCCTGCTCTTTCCCGATTTTGCCGATCTTGTCTCTCAAATGACGCGCGATCGCTGGGAACTCGAACAGGTGAATTACGAGGTCGAGGATTACGGGAGTGTCGACTGGCAAGCCCGCATGCTTGAGGGCGCGATTATCAAGACGTCCGTATCGATGAAAAATGCGGCACTCGGGCGAAGAGATACTGTTTGTGCCATGTTGGGTGTTATCATCGACAAGGAATTCACCCGGCTTCGCGATCCGATCACGACATCCTGCGAAGACGGAACACCAAGCCTTGATCGTTGGCGGATAGGTTCGAAATTTGTTTCGCGCTGGCGGGCACCTCCGGAGCAGTGAAAACGGGGCTTGAGAGCGGCACCATGATCGCCGCGGGTGATACGAGAGGTCACGCGCATGGCGAGGCCGGTGTTTCGTTAAGTCATCCCATATAGACGTGTGATACTTCTGTCGGCCCACCTCAAGAATAAGACGATGAGTTAGTGAGCGTGCGGGTAGACGCGATCCATGGATCTTAGGCATTGTTAATCGGCATCGTGTGCTCCCGCTATGCCATGCAAACCTGCTTGCAGCGCGGGGGGTGTAAAAATCTCCGTGCGGCGCTTCGGCGCTCTCGACGGGGTGATAGGCGCTGCTCTATAGCTGTGTTCCGACGCGTCCGCTTCTATAACCGGCGTGTGCCTGCCGGTTGATGGCGGGACGCTGGCCACACTCTGAAACAAAGGCCCCGAGCCTGTTGAAAAAGCCGAACCCATGACCGAAGTTCCCATGAACCCTGTACCCATGATTCCAGTGCCAAATTTGCATGATCTTGCCACCATGACTGCCGCGCAGCGGGCGCGGCTTCTGCAGCGCACCGAGACCGACCTTTCAGGCTATGAGGACAAGGTGCGGCAGATTATCGACGCGGTGCGGGCCGAGGGTGACGAGGCATTGGCACGGTTTGCGCGCGACTTCGACAAGGCGCCGGTGCAGGCAAACGAGATTGCGGCGACGGAAGCGGATTTCGATGCGGCGGAGAAGGCTTTGGCACCCGATGTGCGCGAGGCAATGGAATATGCCGCTGTCTCGATCCGGAAATTCCACGAGGACCAGAAGCCGGAGGAAATGTGGCTGCATGAAATCCGCCCCGGGGCGTTTGCAGGTGACCGGATTACGGCGATCCCTTCGGCGGCGTGTTATGTGCCGCGTGGCAAGGGCGCGTTTCCCTCCGTTGCGTTGATGACATCGATCCCCGCGAAGGTGGCGGGGGTAAAACAGGTGATCATGATCACGCCGCCGGGGCCGAACGGCAAGATCGACGATGCGACCTTGGTCGCGGCGCGTATGGCGGGCGTGGACAAGGTGTTCAAGGCAGGCGGCGCGCAGGGTGTCGCAGCGGTTGCCTATGGCACCCAGACCGTGCCGAAAGTCGCGAAGATTATCGGGCCGGGCAGTCCGTGGGTGGGTGCGGCGAAGCGCATGGTGGCGCATCTGATCGATACCGGAACGCCGGCGGGACCGAGCGAACTGATCGTGTTTGCCGATGAGACGGTGGACGGGCGGTTGGCGGGGCTTGATCTCTTGATCGAGTCGGAGCACGGGCCGGACAGTTCGGCGTTTCTCGTGACCTGGAGCCGCCGTGTGGCGGAAGAGGCGCGGGCGGCGATCCCCGAATTCTGGAAGAAAATGGGGGCGCAGCGTGTGTCGTATTCCTCCACCGTGCTGAGCGGGCCGATTGGCGGAATTGTGCTGGCCCGCGACGAGGAGGACGCCATCGCGTTCGTCAACGAATATGCGCCGGAGCATCTCGAAGTGCTCTCAAAAGAGCCGTTCCTGTATCTCGGGCGGCTGGAGCATGCGGGGGAAATCCTGCTCGGCGAACATACGCCGACGACGCTCGGCAATTTCGTGATCGGGCCGAACCATGTGCTGCCAACGGGCGGGTGGGCGCGGACTGCCTCGCCGGTGTCGGTGTTCGATTTCATGAAGCGGACGACGATCGCACATGTGACGAGCAGGGGCTATCCCGAACTCGCAAAGCATGCGCGGGTGCTCGCGACTTATGAAGGGTTTGAGGCGCATGCCAATGCGGTGTCGGAGATGCGGGACGCGATTTTGAAGGCGAAATAGACCGGTTAAGGCCGGCAAGGCCTTGGCGGGTATTTATCCGGGCAGAGGGTAACGCTGCACGAGATCATCGACAATGTGCGCCGCAAGGGGCTCATCGAAGCGGAGGCGATAGCCGCGATTGGTGGTGTAACTGACGCCCTCCGATAGCGCTGCGGTGTGGCCCGGACAAAAGGCTATGATGAAAGTCAGCGCCTATGATTTTTTGACCTGTGGTGCGCTTTCGGGCAAGGTTGTTGATATTTCGCTGGATGCCTTGCAGGATGAGCGAGGGTAACCCTATTTGCGGGTTCGACTGGAGGCGGCGGCGAAGGATTTTTTGGACCTGAGAAGCCGATTGTTCCGGGAATGCTGGCGGATGTAGGTATTCTGATCGGGCGGAGAACCGTAATGGATTCTCTGATCTGGCCGGTTCGGGATTAGCGGGATAATGCGTTCCGGTTCTAATGCGCCTTTCGACGAAGATTCTGCCAAGACGCAAGCAACGCACCCATGACAATCAGGGCGGTTGCGGCGACGAGCGAGAGGGTTGGCTCGGCAAAACCGGCGAGAATGAGGATAAGCGTCGAGAGGACGGGGGCGGCGTAGGATGCGACGCCCAAGAGACGGATATCGCCGCGCTTGACGCCATGATCCCAGACATAAAAGGCGGCACCGACGGGGCCGAGGCCGAGGCCAAGGACGGCGAGCCATTGCGTCAAGCCATCGGGCCAGATGGTTGTTTCGAGCAAAGCGTGCGCAAGGAATGACAAGGCCGCTGTTACCAGACAAAAGGCGGCGACGGCATCTGTGGGTACGGCGCTGAAGCGGCGGGACAGCACGGAATAGCCCGACCAGATGAAGGCGCAGCACAATGCGAGAAGGTAACCAGTCGTGTAGGCAGGATCGAACGTGAAGCCGCCTGCCCTGCCGCCGATGAGCAGCACGACACCGGAAAAGCCGAAAAGCGCGCCGCCAATATGGGCGAGGCGAAGTTTTTCGCCCGGCAACAAGGCCGACATGAGAACAATGAGAAGCGGCCAGAGA
This sequence comes from Alsobacter soli, assembly GCA_945883115.1. Lineage (GTDB taxonomy): Bacteria > Pseudomonadota > Alphaproteobacteria > Rhizobiales > Beijerinckiaceae > CAIUPE01. The sequence continues at coordinate 23,316 of CAMCXA010000029.1, read as the reverse complement.
TAAGAAATCAGCCCGGCCTCGGCAGGGGGTGCAAGGCGCAAGGCGGAAAAATAGAAGGCGTGATAGCCAAACAAGCCGCCGACACCCAAGAGCCAGACAGGCCAAGGCTGACGGAAGGCAGCAAGGCGTTTGCGATCCAGAAGAATGGGCACAAGGCCGACAAGCCCGCCGACGAGAAATGTCATCGCGGCAAGCTGGAAGGGAGGCACGGTGCCCGACCCCGCCGTCATCAGCGCAAGGCTCGACCAGAGCAGGATCGCGCCGAAGCCCGACAGCGTCGCAAGACGGGATGATTTCATGGAAGGAATGCCCTCAGCAGCTTCTGCCGCGCTCAGGCCATATATTGCCCGCCATTGGCCGAGAGTGTCGACCCCGTGATGAAACCGGCATGATCGGAAGCGAGAAAGACGACCGCGCGGGCGATCTCCTCGGGCTCGCCGAGGCGGCCGACGGGAATGTGTGGCAGGATGTTTTTCTCGATGACGGCGGGATCAACCGCCTTCACCATGTCGGTGGCGATGTAGCCGGGGCAGACGGCATTGACGGTGATGCCGGCGCGGGCGCCTTCCTGCGCGAGGGCCTTGACGAAGCCGAGATCACCGGCTTTCGAGGCGGAATAATTCACCTGTCCGAGCTGGCCCTTTTGACCGTTGACGGAGGAAATGCAGATCACACGGCCGAATTTGCGGGCGCGCATGCCTTCCCAGACCGGGCGGGTCATGTTGAACAGCGAGGTGAGGTTGGTGCCGATCACGGCATCCCATTGATCCTTGGTCATTTTGTGGAACATGCTGTCGCGCGTGATGCCGGCATTGTTGACGAGGACATCGACGGGGCCGTGGGCGGCCTCGACCTTGGCGATGCCCTCGGCGCAGGCATCAAAATCGGACACGTCCCATTTATAGCTCGGGATTCCAGTCTCCTTCGAGAAGGCAGCGGCGGCTTCATCATTGCCGGCATAATTGGCGGCGACGATATAGCCCTCCGCCTTCAATGCCTTGGCAACTGCCGCACCGATACCGCGCGTTCCACCTGTCACTACTGCAACCCGAGCCATATCCTTCTCCCCGTCATTTTTGGTTGATATTTATGTCAAAATATTCAGCGTTCGACTGTGAGCGCGATCCCCATTCCGCCACCGATGCAGAGCGTAGCAAGGCCTTTTTTGGCGTCGCGCTTCTGCATTTCGTGGAGCAAGGTGACGAGGACGCGTGCGCCCGATGCACCGATCGGATGGCCGATGGCAATGGCACCGCCATTGACGTTGACTTTGGAGGTGTCCCATCCGAGATCGCGGTTGACGGCGATGGCCTGCGCGGCGAAGGCCTCGTTGGCCTCGACGAGATCGAGGTCTTTTGCGGCCCAACCTGCCTTTTCGAGTGCTTTGCGGGTCGCTGGGATCGGGCCGGAGCCCATGATGGCGGGATCGACACCGGCCGTTGCCCACGAGGCGATGCGGGCGAGCGGGGTGAGACCGCGACGACTGGCCTCAGCCGCCGACATGAGCACAAGAGCGGCAGCGCCGTCATTGATGCCGGAGGCGTTGCCCGCCGTCACAGTGCCTTCTTTCGAGAAGGCGGGCTTGAGCTTGGCGAGGCTGTCGAGCGTTGTGCCGGGGCGGATATATTCGTCCTGATCGACGATGGTATCGCCCTTTTTCGACTGGATGGTCACAGAGGTGATTTCTGCTGCGAAGCGGCCGGCCTTTTGCGCGGCCTCCGCCTTGTTTTGCGAGGCGACGGCGAACTGATCCTGCTCGTCGCGGCTGATCTGCCATTTGGTGGCCACGTTTTCAGCCGTATTGCCCATGTGATAACCATGGAAAGCATCCATCAGGCCGTCGCGGAGCATGGTATCGAGGAATTTCATGTCACCCATTTTGGTGCCGTTGCGGAGATGGGCGGAATGATGCGCCTGGGACATTGATTCCTGACCGCCGGCGACAATGATTTTCGCGTCGCCATTCGCGATCTGCTGCATGCCGATGGCAACCGCGCGGAGACCCGAGCCACAGAGCTGGTTGAGGCCCCATGCCGTAGCTTCCTGCGGGATGCCGGCTTTCATTGCGGCCTGACGAGCCGGGTTCTGGCCGTGACCGGCGGCGAGGATCTGGCCGAGAATGACTTCGTCAACTTCGACACCTTCGACCTTGGCGCGTTCCAACGCCGCTTTGATGGCGATGGCACCCAGCTCGTGGGCAGGAAGCGAGGACAGCGCGCCATTGAAGGAACCAACGGGCGTGCGTGCGGCACTGACGATAACAATCTCGGATGCTGACATGGATGCGACCTCGCTTAAAATATGGGTTCAAATCGGCGGGGTGTACGCCCCCGTATCGTCGGGCCCGAGCGCACAATCTGCTCAAGCTTATGCTTATTCGTCTTTCATTCACCGGACGGGGTTTTGCGTCAAGGGGTTCCTTTGCATGGCAGGGGTCTCCATTAGTCGTAGACGCGTTGCATTCCGGCTTGCCATGATCGTGGTTTTCCTATCCATTATGATCAAAGAAGTACCGCTGTTGCGAAACCCAGCGGATTTGACAGCGATCATTCGGAGCGGAAGACAGCATGAGTGCGACTGACAAGCCGACAATCATCAAGAAATACGCGAATCGCCGCCTGTATCATACCGGCACAAGCACTTATGTGACGCTCGATGATCTGGCCGAGATGGTGAAGAAGGGCCATGAATTTGTGGTGCAGGACGCCAAAACGGGCGAGGACATTACACGTTCCGTGCTGACGCAGATCATTTTCGAGCAGGAAGGCAAGGCCGGCCAGAACTTGTTGCCGATCGCATTCTTGCGGCAATTGATCAGCTATTACGGCGACAGCATGCAGGCGCTTGTGCCGAGCTATCTCGACTATTCGATCAAGGCACTGGGCGAGAACCAGCAGAAATTCCGTGACCAGATGTCCACCGCGTTCGGGCCGGGCAGCTTCGGCATGATGGACGAGCATGTTCAGAAAAATATGGCGATGTTCCGCGATGCGATGAGCATGTTTACGCCGTTCGGGCTGGGTGGTGCAGTGCCGACAGCGGCTACATCGGAGCCAGACAAGGGGACAAAGGGCGCGGAGACGGATCTTGAAGCGCTGAAGCGTGAAATGGCCGAGATGCAGCAACGCCTGAGCAAACTTGCAGGCGGCTGAGCATGCTATGTGCAGCAGCCCCGTTCGTTGTGGGAAAAATACTAAAAGTAGAAATTAGCAATTAACCTTTACTTAAGGTTGTATTAATGGTTCACCATTCTCAACGAGAGAATGTGTCGAGTCAGTAAAATGCGTGAAAAAATCAACCGGTTATTGCCGGTACGTTCAGTGTTCGTTGGTCAGGAACGCGCTCTCATTGACCAGATTCCACGATGGCGGAGTGATGCGCGATTTTTGGCGATGCTCATTTCGAGCCATCTGAATTTCAATTTTATGCGAAAAAAACGCCGCATCGAGCCAATCGAGGGAACGCGTGCATATAGCACTACTGCAAGTCGGTCACAGCCGAACCAGCGCCACTCCGTCGATATTCTGGCCTAAGCGGCCGACGCGAAGCTTCTGGACAGCTTCGCGCGAAAACGCCTGAAACTCAGGCGTCCTTCTTCACTTTGAGAACCTGACGACCGCGATACATGCCGGTCTTGAGATCGACGTGGTGCGGACGGCGCAATTCGCCCGTGTCCTTGTCTTCGACATAGGTTGGTGCGGCGAGCGCATCAGCCGACCGGCGCATGCCGCGCTTCATCGGTGATGTTTTGCGTTTAGGAACAGCCATCGGAAACTCCGGAGTCGCGGGCAGAGATACGGTTTGTATCGCTCCCGTGGGAAAGGGAAGAGCGGCTTATACAGACAATAGAGCAGGAAGGCTAGACCCGATCTGCACGCATTTTGCACAGAATGCGTGCCGGGGCAAAAGGAGGGTCGTTGAATGTCGCGTGCGTGTGGACTAGGGTTTTGACAGGATTTGAACGCTGTTGCCGCCTCTATCGAAAGTATCGCTCCCGCATGACGACCCAGATTGCCGATTTTAGTACCTATCTTGCCGAAAGCGGTCGCGTGATCGAAGAGGCACTCGACACGCTGCTTCATGAAGATGCTTCAGGCGGCGAAACCTTCAGGCCCGAGCGGCTTCTCGCGGCGATGCGGCATGGCGTGCTGGGTGGCGGGAAAAGATTGAGACCGTTTCTCGTGATGGAGAGCGCCGCGGCGTGTGGCACCGATCGACACGCGGCCATCCGGGCCGGTGCAGCGCTCGAACTCGTGCACTGCTATTCGCTTATTCATGATGATTTACCGGCGATGGATGATGATGATCTCAGGCGTGGTCGACCAACCGTGCATCGCGCTTATGACGAGGCGACGGCCATTCTGGCGGGGGACTCGCTGCTGACGCTCGCCTTTGACGTGCTCTCCGATCCGCTGACGCATTCCGATGCGGAGGTGAGGTTGGCCTTGATCTCGGGGCTGGCGAGGGCGGCAGGGATTGGCGGTATGGCGGGAGGACAGGCACTTGATCTGGAGGCGGAAGGGCGTTTCGCTGCGGATAAACAGCCGCAAAGCCTGACTGCGGAGGCGATCAGGCAGTTACAGGCGATGAAAACGGGCGCGCTGCTGGCCTATGCGGTGGATGCCGGGGCGCTGATTGCGAAGGCGGGTGATACAAAGCGGCTCGCGCTAAAGGATTACGGACGTTGCGTGGGCGCGGCATTCCAGATAGCCGATGATATACTCGATGTTGAATCGGATGCGGCAACGCTGGGCAAGGCCGCGGGCAAGGATGCCGGTATGGGCAAGGGGACGCTCATCGCACTTCTTGGCCTCGATGCGGCAAAGGCGGAGCGGGACAGACTGGCGCGGAACGCGCTCGAAGCACTGGCAGGGTTTGGCGCAGAGGCGGACGGATTGCGGGCTACGGCACGGTTTATCGTTGAAAGGCGGTTTTGATCCATGAAAGCACCCGTGCATATCCGGCGTCATGTTTTGCGCGTGCGATGGCGCCTTGTGGCTTCGGTGGCGGTGGGCCTCGTGGCATTTCTGCTCATGCCCCATTCTTGGCGGATGCCGACGAAGTTACTGCTGGCATGGGATGCGCTGACACTCGTCTACATTGTTGCGAAAGGATATCTGATCTCGCGCTCAAGCGTCGCGACATGCCGGAAGCGGGCGGCGCTTTATGACGAGGGCGACTGGATCATTCTGCTCGTGACTTTGGGTGGTGCGATGGCGAGCATCGCCGCGATTGTCGCCGAGCTTGCGGCCGCGCGGACAACCGGCGTGTCGTTTCCGTTCAGCGTAGCCCTCACCGTGGCGACGCTTGCGCTTTCGTGGACCTTCACGCATCTGATCTTTGCACTGCATTATGCCAATCTCTATTATCGCAGCGACCGGAATGGCGGGCATGGCGGGCTGGCATTTCCCGGGGAGCGGGAGCCTGATTACCGCGATTTTCTCTATTATTCCTTCGTGATTGCGACCTCGGCGCAGACAGCGGATGTCGCGACGGTTTCTCCAGAAATGCGCCGCACGACTTTGGTGCATTGTATCGTTGCGTTTGTGTTCAACTCGGCGATCCTGGCGCTGATGATCAATATCGGCGCGGGGATGATCTGAGGAGCGCAAAGGGTTCCCGACACCAGCTGGATCGCTTCGCCGGGCTCGCGATAATGGGGGTTAGCCGTAGCGCTTCTCGATATAGTCTGCGACCATGGTTTTGAAGTCTGCCGCGATGGTCGCGCCGCGCAGGGTTGCGGCCTTTTTGCCATCGATGAAGACGGGCGCGGTCGGGGTTTCACCTGTGCCGGGAAGCGAGATGCCGATATCGGCGTGTTTGGATTCACCCGGACCGTTCACGATGCAGCCCATGACCGCGACATTGAGCGCCTCGACACCGGCATAGCGGGTTTTCCATTCCGGCATCGAGGTGGAAATCCATGTCTGGATGTCGCGGGCGAGTTCCTGAAAGACGGTTGATGTGGTGCGTCCGCACCCGGGGCAGGCGGCGACGAGCGGCACGAAGGTGCGGAAACCCATGGTTTGCAGGATTTCCTGCGCGACTTTGACTTCGAGCGTGCGGTCGCCATTCGGCTCGGGCGTCAGCGAGACGCGGATTGTGTCGCCAATGCCCTCCTGCAACAGCACGGCCATGCCGGCCGAGGACGCGACGATGCCTTTCGAGCCCATTCCCGCCTCGGTGAGGCCGAGATGCAGGGCGTAATCGGAGCGGGCGGCCAGCATGCGATAGACCGAGATGAGATCCTGCACGCCGGAGACTTTGGCGGAGAGAATGATCTTGTCTTTCGGCAGGCCGATTTCGACGGCGCGATCGGCGGACAGGAGCGCAGAGCGCACCAAGGCCTCGCGGGTGACGGAGCGGGCATCAAGCGGCGCAGCGGCAGCGGCGTTGATATCCATCAGATGAGTCAGCAATTCCTGATCGAGCGAGCCCCAATTGGCACCGATGCGGACGGTCTTGTTGTTCCGGATGGCCATTTCGACGATGGCGGAGAATTGGCGGTCGCGCTTGTGCTTGAAGCCGACATTGCCGGGATTGATGCGGTATTTGGCGAGCGCTTCGGCGCAAGCAGGGTGATCGGCGAGCAAGGTGTGACCGATATAGTGGAAATCGCCAACGAGCGGCACGGTGATGCCGCGCTTCATGAGTTTATCGCGGATATGGGGGACGGCGGCGGCGGCTTCATCGCGGTCAACCGTGATGCGGACGAGCTCGGAGCCTGCGCGAACGAGGGCAGCGACCTGTTGCACCGTACCGTCAATGTCGGCGGTATCGGTATTCGTCATGGACTGCACGACAATCGGCGCGCCGCCACCGACAACCATACCGCCGACACTGACGGCGATGGTTTGATGGCGCTTTGCGGGAGCGGCACTGATCGGGGCGGGGAGACAGGTTTCAGCAGTCATCAGGCAGCCTTTGTCTGGTCACGGCAATGAGCACAGGCACCACCGCATTCGATGATGCGCAGGCGCGGGGCGAAACCATGCGATTCGGTGAGGACGGACAGCGATTTGCTGAGATCGTCGGACAGGACCTCGTCGACACCGCCGCAATGGTCGCAAATCATGAACACGACGAGTTCATCGGGCTTGTGGTGGAACGGGCAGGCGACGAACGCATTGCGGCTTGCGAGCCGGTGGACGAACCCGTTTTCGACCAGAAAATCCAGCGCGCGATAGACGGTGATCGGAGCGAGCCTTTTGGCACCGGCTGCAACCATTTTGTCGATCATGTCGTAGGCGCTGAGCGGTTGATGGGTCGCGTAAAGCGCTTCCAGCGCCTGCTGGCGGATCGGCGTGAGGCGAAGGCCGTGTTCCTGACACCAGAGCTCGGCAGCGCGAATGGCCTCCGGCGCGCGTCCGGCATGATCATGCGCATGGGCGCAGGAATGATCATGGGAATGGTCATGAGAATGGTCATGGTGGTGGGCGGCGTGTTTGCTCATGGCGCTCCTTTATCACGACATCGGGAAAAGTTCAGCCCGGATCGGCGGAAATTTCGGGATTGTCGACACGAAAGACGAAAGAGCGTTTTGTGTCGGAATCCTCGATGGCGCGGGTGGTTGCAATTTCGTAGGCGGCGAGTTCGGTGAGGTGGACACTCGGGAGAAAAGAACGGCGGGGATCGCCGATGAGCACCAATGCGCCGCGTGCGGCGAGCGCTGCAAGCCATGGTGTGACACGGGCAACCATATCGCGTTCGTAGAAGACATCGCCCGCGAGAATGATATCCCAGCCCTGATCCGTGCCGATCACATCTTCGCGGGTGGCGTGGATCGTGACGCCGTTGAGGGCGGCGTTCAGCATTGTGGCGGCGATGGCGAAGGGATCGATATCGACGGCATCGACCCGCAAAGCGCCGGCTTTCATCGCGGCAATGCCGACAAGGCCGGATCCGCAGGCGAAATCGAGCACTTTGTGCCCTGCAATCCGCGCCGGATGGTCGAGAAGGTAGCGCGCAATCCCCTGCCCGCCGACCCAGGCAAAAGCCCAGAAGGGTGGCGGAAGGCCAAGCGATTCGAGATCGGTCTCGGTCTTGTTCCACAGATCGGTGACTTCATCGGCGAGGTGAAGGCGGATTTCGGGAACGGACGGCAGGGCCGCGATCACGGTATTGGCGCGAATGAAGGCTTCGGGATCATGCACGCGGATGGGCCGCTGCTATTGTCCGCAACAAGAGGCCTGAATCGACTTCCGTGTAAATCTGGGTGGTGGAGAGCGAGGCGTGGCCGAGCAATTCCTGAATGGCGCGGAGATCGCCGCCACGGGCGAGCAGATGGGTGGCGAAGGAATGACGCAAAGCGTGAGGCGTCGCGCTATCGGGCAGACCGAGACTGCCGCGCATGCGCTCGACCGTCAGCTGGATGATGCGGGGCGAGAGAGGCCCGCCACGTGCGCCGCGGAACAAGGCGGTGCCGGGTTCAAGTTTATACGGGCATTGCGCCATGTAGGCCGCAACCGCCGCGATGGCAGGACGGATAACGGGCGTCATGCGGGTGCGGCCGCCTTTGCCGGTAATGGTCAGCACATCGTGGCCATCGCGGGGGGCATCCTCGATTTTCAGGCCCAAGGCTTCGGAAATACGCAGGCCGCACCCATAAAGCAGGGCAAGGACGGCGGCATCGCGGGCAAAAATCCACGGCTCGCGGGGTTCGCCATTGCGCTCGGACGGATCTGTCATGCGGATGGCGGAGGCGGCGCTGACGGGTTTGGGCAATGAACGCGGGAGTTTAGGGCCGCGCACGACCGACAGCGCCGAGGCATCGGCAAGGCCGTTCCGTTCGAGAAAACGAAGAAAAGAGCGGATACCGGCCAGACCGCGCATCAGGGAGCGGCTGCCGATGTCGTCCGCGCGGCGGGCGGCCATGAAGGCGCGGAGATCGACCGGTTTGAGCGATTCGAGATCGGAAAGGGAGGTGAGACGCCCTTGTGCGGAAGTGCGATGAGCGAGAAACTGGCGCACGTCGCGGCCATAGGCCTCGACTGTTTTGACCGACAAACGCCGTTCATTGGCGAGATGGCCAAGCCAGAGCGTGAAGGCGTGGGTGAGATCATCGGACATCAGGATCATGGTTCAACTATCCCATTATCGGGTTAAGCAAGTGTGACGCTCGCCAGCGCTATAATTTGTGATAAACCGGAATCATGGCTTTTTCGGATACTCCCCACCCCGCAGCAGGACAGACGACGACGCGCATTGTCGATGTGCTGACGCCTGTCGCGCTGGATCAGGCGTTTTCCTATGTTGTGCCGTCAAACCTCAGCTTGGTGAACGGGGATGTCGTGCGCGTTCCGTTCGGTACACGAGAAACGGTGGGCGTGGTTTGGGAGATCCGGGACGGGCCGGGCGGCAATTCCAATTTGAAACAGGTGAAGGAATTGTCGGCAATGCCTCGGCTCGCGGTGCCGCTGATGAAGTTCATCGATTGGGTGGCACGCTATACGCTGGCACCGCGTGGTGCAGTGTTGCGCATGGCATTGCGCGGGCCGGACGAGGAACAGGAAGAGGCGGCGCAGATCGGCGTGAGGTTGACGGGTGCCCTGCCGAAGCGACTGACGCCGGCTCGCGCTCGGGCAGTTGCGGCGGCGGAAGGCGGCTTGCTGTTCGGCAAACGGGCGCTGGCGCACGACGCGGGCGTGAGCACCTCCGTGATCGACGGGTTGATCGACGAGGGAACGCTGACGACGGAGCTTATGCCTATCAAAGCGATTGTGGAACAGCCGGACGCCGATTTTGCGGTGACGACGTTTGAGGCCGACCAGACGGATGCTTCAGCAAAGCTGGCAGAAACTGTGACCAAAGGCGCGTTTTCCGTGACGCTTCTCGAAGGCGTGACGGGTTCGGGCAAGACGGAAGTGTATTTCGAGGCGGTTGCGGCGGCACTGAGGGAGGGCAAGCAGGCGCTGATCCTCGTGCCGGAAATCGCGCTGACCGCCCAGTTTCTCGACCGGTTCGCCGCTCGCTTCGGGACCAAGCCGGCGGAATGGCATTCGGGGATTTCGGGACGGAAACGGGAACGGATTTTCGCAGCCATTGCCTCGGGCGATGCGCAAGTGGTGGCAGGGGCGCGCTCGGCGCTATTTCTGCCCTATGCAAAACTTGGTTTGATCATCGTCGACGAGGAGCATGAAGGCGCCTACAAGCAGGATGACGGAGCGCATTATCATGCGCGGGACATGGCCGTGGTGCGTGGACGGATCGAGGGCGCGCCCGTGGTTCTGGCGTCCGCGACGCCGTCGCTCGAAACGCGGGTCAATGCGGAGCGTGGACGCTATCACCATATCAAATTGCCGACGCGGTTCGGCGGGCGGCCGATGCCGACGCTCGAGCCTGTGGATATGCGGCGCGCAGGACCACCGCACAATCGCTGGCTCTCGCCACGGTTGATCGAGGCGATGGGGCAGACCTTCGAGCGGGGCGAACAGGCGTTGCTCTATCTGAACCGGCGGGGCTATGCGCCACTCACTCTGTGCCGGGGGTGCGGGCACCGGTTCCAGTGCCCGAATTGTTCGACTTGGCTGGTCGACCACCGGTTCCGGCGGGCACTTGTGTGCCATCATTGCGGGCATATCGAACGACGCCCGGAGGTGTGTCCTTCCTGCGGGATGATCGAGAGTCTTGCGGCCTGCGGGCCGGGTGTCGAGCGTTTATCGGAAGAAGTGGCGGAATTGTTCCCGAAGCGGCGGGTGCTGGTGCTGTCCTCCGACATGCCGGGGGGAACCGAACGACTGCGGCGTGAAATTGACGCCGTGGCATCGGGCGAATTCGAATTGGTGATCGGGACGCAATTGGTCGCGAAGGGGCATCATTTTCCGCTGCTCTCCTTGGTCGGCGTGGTCGATGCGGATCTGGGCCTTGTCTCGGGCGATCCGCGCGCGGCGGAACGCACCTTCCAGATGTTGCAACAGGTAACGGGCCGGGCGGGACGGGGCGATGCGCCGGGGCATGCCCTCATTCAAACCTATCAGCCCGAACACCCCGTGATCAAAGCGCTGCTCTCGGGTGATTCGGAGCGGTTTTACGCCGAGGAGACACGACAACGTTCGGCGGCGGGGTTGCCGCCTTTCGGGCGGTTGGCGGCGATTATTGTGAGCGCGACGGATCGCGCACTGGCAGAGAACGCCGCCCGCGGTCTGGCACGCATCGCAATGCCGCCCGAGGGCGTTTCGGTGCTGGGGCCGGCAGAAGCGCCGATTGCGATGATCCGGGGGCGGCATCGTTTCAGGCTTCTTGTGAAGTCGGGACGGGATTTTGATTTGTCGGCATGGCTGCGCGACTGGATGGCACGGGCACCAAAGCCCACGGGTAATCTGAAAATCAGCGTCGATGTCGATCCGTATAATTTTGCGTAAAATCGGGGCCGTGTGACAAATCGTCGGCATGGAAGCGGGTCTGGAGCATTGCACTCCGGAAAACGCTATGCTAGGTCACCGCTCGGAACACGATTTGCAGGTCCGTGAATCTGTTTCTTCCCAGTCGATTGCGACGGCATTGCAGACCAAAAGGTCCGCCGCCCGAGCGGTTGATGTGTCCTTTGACGATGTGAGAGAATGCCTGTGGCAGCGAGAAATTCGATCATTTCAGGATTTTCGGGCCGTTACGCGACCGCTTTGTTCGATCTTGCGAGCGAAATGAAGCAGATTGACGCGGTGGCGAGCGATCTGGCGCGTTTTGGCGCTCTGATCGAGGACAATGCCGATTTCCGTCGGTTCGTGCTGAGCCCCGTCTTTACCGCCCATGAACAGGTGAAGGCGATGAAACCGATTTTGGCGAAGATCAAACTTGGTGATCTGGCAACAAAGTTTTTGCTGCTGGTGGCGAAGCAACGTCGCCTGTTTGCCGTGCGCGACATGATTCGGGATTACAGCGCATTGGTGGATGACGCCAAGGGCACGACGCACGCCAAGGTGACGCTGGCTGACAAGCCTTCCGACGCGATGCTCGCGACGATCAAGGCGTCCCTGAAAGACATTGCCGGAAAGAACGTGGTGGTTGACCTCAAAATCAACCCCGAGATTATTGGTGGTATTATCGTGCAGATCGGATCGAGAATGGTCGATTCATCCCTGCACACAAAACTCAACAGCATTCGTATCGCGATGAAAGAGGTTGGCTGATGGATATCCGCGCCGCAGAAATTTCTGCCATTCTGAAAGAGCAAATCAAGAATTTCGGCTCTGAAGCCCATGTGACCGAAGTCGGACAGGTTCTGTCCGTCGGCGACGGTATTGCCCGTGCCTATGGTCTCGACAACGTCCAGGCGGGCGAAATGGTCGAGTTCGAAAACGGCATTCGCGGCATGGCCCTCAATCTCGAAGCCGACAATGTCGGTATCGTTATTTTCGGCTCCGACCGTGACATCAAGGAAGGCCAGACGGTCAAGCGCACCGGCGCCATCGTTGACGCGCCTGTCGGCAAGGGTCTTTTGGGCCGCGTTGTCGACGCGCTCGGCAATCCGATTGATGGCAAGGGCCCGATCAAGGCAACCGCCCGCAAGCAGGTGGACGTCAAGGCACCCGGCATTATTCCGCGCCAGTCGGTGCATGAGCCAATGGCAACCGGCCTCAAGTCGGTTGACGCGCTGATCCCGATCGGTCGCGGCCAGCGCGAACTGATCATCGGTGACCGCCAGACAGGCAAGACTGCGATCGCGCTCGACACGATCCTGAACCAGAAGGCGATCAACCAGTCGAAGGACGAATCGCAGAAGCTTTATTGCGTTTACGTCGCGATCGGCCAGAAGCGTTCGACCGTCGCGCAGTTCGTGAAGGTGCTCGAAGAGCAAGGCGCGCTCGAATATTCGATCATTGTGGCGGCTACAGCGTCCGATCCGGCGCCGATGCAGTTCCTCGCGCCGTTCACCGGTTGCACGATGGGCGAATATTTCCGCGACAACGGCATGCATGCCGTGATCGTGTATGATGATTTGTCGAAGCAGGCCGTGGCCTATCGCCAGATGTCGCTGTTGCTCCGCCGTCCGCCAGGCCGTGAAGCCTATCCGGGCGACGTGTTCTATCTCCACTCCCGTTTGCTGGAGCGTGCGGCAAAGCTGAGCAAGGATAATGGCTCGGGCTCGCTGACCGCATTGCCGGTCATCGAAACGCAGGCCAATGACGTGTCGGCCTATATTCCGACCAACGTGATTTCGATCACGGACGGTCAGATCTTCCTCGAAACCGATCTGTTCTATCAGGGTATCCGCCCTGCGGTGAACGTCGGTCTGTCAGTGTCGCGCGTCGGTTCTGCCGCGCAGACGAAGGCGATGAAGAAGGTCGCCGGCAAGATCAAGGGTGAATTGGCCCAGTATCGTGAAATGGCTGCGTTCGCGCAGTTCGGCGGCGATCTCGATACCACGACACAGCGTTTGCTCAATCGCGGCGCACGTCTGACCGAACTTCTCAAGCAGCAGCAATTCCAGCCGATGCAGATGGAAGAGCAGGTTTGCGTGCTGTATGCGGGCGTCAACGGCTATCTCGATCCGCTTCCGGTCAACCGGGTTCGTCCATTCCAGGACGGGTTGCTCGGCGTGCTGCGGTCGCAGCATGCGGATCTGTTGTCAACGATCCGCACGTCGAAGGATCTCTCCGACGACTCCGGCAAGGCCCTCAAGGGTGTTGTCGAAACTTTCGCCAAGTCATTTGCTTAATCGTAGGACCAACAGGGGCGCACCATGCCTTCATTGAAGGACCTGCGGAACCGGATCGCTTCGGTCAAGGCAACGCAGAAGATCACCAAGGCCATGCAAATGGTGGCAGCTGCAAAGCTCCGCCGGGCGCAGGCGGCTGCCGAGGCCGCAAGGCCATACGCGCTGAGAATGAATGCCGTGCTCGCCAATCTCGCCGAAAGCGTGATGGGCAGTCCGACTGCACCACGTTTGCTGGCCGGAACGGGCAGCGACAAGGTTCATCTCTTGATCGTGTGTACGGCGGAACGCGGCCTTTGCGGCGCGTTCAACTCGTCGATCGCACGGCTTGCGCGCGACAAGGCGAACAGCCTGCTCGCCGAAGGCAAGACGGTGAAAATCATCACGGTCGGTAAGAAGGGCAATGACCTTCTTAAGCGCCAGTTCAGCTCGAACATTATCGAGTTCGTCGATTTGCGCTCGGTCCGCTATATCGGGTTCGAGAACGCTGATGCGGTGGGCCGTTCGGTGATTGCGCGCTTCGAGGCAGGCGAGTTTGACGTTTGCACCGTGTTCTATTCGCGGTTCAAATCGGTAATCCAGCAATTCCCGACGGCGTTGCAGATTATTCCGGCTCAAATTCCGGAAAAATCAGCGGTTGTTGGTTCGTTGGCTGCCTATGATTTCGAACCTGATGAAGCATCGATCCTCGCGACCTTGCTGCCGCGGAACATTTCCATGCAGATTTTTGCTGCATTGCTTGAAAATGCCGCTTCCGAGCAGGGCGCGCGGATGAGTGCGATGGACAATGCGACGCGCAATGCCGGCGATATGATCAAGAAGCAGACGATGAAGTATAATCGTTCGCGTCAGGCGATGATCACCAAGGAACTCATTGAAATTATCTCGGGCGCGGAAGCGCTCTGACCGATTTGACGAAGGATACGACCATGGCCAAGACACCAGTTGCAAAGACACCTGCTGCAAAATCACCTGCTTCCAAGGCACCTGCTGCAAAAGCTGCTGCAGCAAAGGCTCCTACTGTAAAGGCCGCCGCCGCGAAAGCGCCAGCGGTCAAGAGTGCGGCAGCCAAGCCGGCAGCAGCGAAAGCGCCAGCTGCCGCCAAGAGCACCGCGAAATCGGCTCCGGCACGCGTTGCAACGGGTCGGATCACGCAAGTCATCGGCGCCGTTGTCGACGTGCAGTTCGACGGGCATCTGCCGGAAATTCTCAACGCACTCGAGACAACCAATAATGGCAACCGCCTTGTGCTCGAAGTGGCGCAGCATCTGGGTGAATCCTCCGTCCGCACGATTGCGATGGACGTGACCGAAGGTCTGGTTCGCGGCCATGCCGTGACGGATACAGGCGCACCGATCCTCGTGCCGGTCGGCATGAACACGCTCGGCCGCATCATCAACGTGATCGGCGAACCAGTGGACGAGGCTGGCCCGGTCAAGACGACTGTGCGCCGTGCGATCCATCAGGATGCACCAAGCTACGCGGAACAATCGACGGAAGCGCAGATTCTTGAGACAGGCATCAAGGTTGTTGATCTTCTGGCACCTTACGCCAAGGGCGGAAAGATCGGCCTGTTCGGCGGCGCCGGCGTCGGCAAGACGGTGTTGATCATGGAACTGATCAACAACGTCGCGAAGGCGCATGGTGGTTATTCGGTGTTTGCGGGCGTCGGCGAGCGGACGCGCGAAGGCAATGACCTGTATCACGAAATGATCGAGTCCGGCGTGAACAAGAAGGGCGGCGGCGAAGGCTCGAAATGCGCCCTTGTGTATGGCCAGATGAACGAGCCTCCGGGTGCACGCGCCCGCGTTGCGCTCACCGGGTTGACGATTGCAGAACAGTTCCGTGACGAAGGTCAGGACGTGTTGTTCTTCGTCGACAATATTTTCCGCTTCACGCAGGCTGGTTCGGAAGTGTCGGCGCTTCTGGGTCGTATTCCTTCGGCGGTGGGTTATCAGCCAACGCTCGCGACCGATATGGGCGCGTTGCAGGAACGCATCACGACAACGACAAAGGGTTCGATCACCTCGGTGCAGGCGATTTACGTGCCGGCCGACGATTTGACCGATCCGGCACCAGCTACCTCCTTCGCCCATCTTGACGCGACGACCGTGTTGTCGCGCTCGATTGCGGAAAAGGGCATTTATCCGGCAGTGGATCCGCTCGACTCGTCGTCGCGCATGCTTGATCCGCGCATTGTCGGTGACGAGCATTACGCGATTGCCCGTCAGGTGCAGTCGGTGTTGCAGCGCTACAAGGCGCTTCAGGACATTATCGCCATTCTGGGCATGGACGAATTGTCGGAAGAGGACAAGATTGCGGTCGCCCGCGCCCGCAAGATCGAGCGCTTTCTGTCGCAGCCATTCTTCGTCGCCGAAGTGTTCACCGGTTCGCCGGGCAAGCTCGTATCGCTCGCCGATACGATCAAGGGCTTCCAGGGTCTGGTCGAAGGCAAGTATGATCACCTTCCCGAGGCGGCCTTCTATATGGTCGGCACGATCGAGGAAGCTATCGAGAAAGCACAGCGCCTCGCGAAGGATGCTGCATAAGAGGGTTATGTCGCATCAAGCGGCGTGAACTGATGCGCCCCGCAATCGAGCGGGGCGATTTCAAACGGGTTGGAGAGACGCATGTCCGGTTTCGCATTCGAGCTTGTTTCACCTGAGAAGCTGGTCTTCTCGGGCGAGGTGCAGCAGGTTGTCGTGCCGGGCACCGAGGGTGACTTCGCGGTGCTGAGCGATCATGCGCCGATTATTTCCGCTTTGCGTCCGGGGTTCGTGACCATCACGACCGGCAAGGGCGATAGCCAGACGCTGTTTGTGCGCGGCGGCTTTGCGGATGTTTCCGCCAAGGGCCTGACAATTTTGGCTGAAATCGCCGTGCCGGCAAGTGATCTGACAGATGCGATCTTTGATCAGGAAATCGCGCTTGCGACCGCAGATGTTTCGGCGGCGAAGTCGGACGAGACGCGCCAGATTGCGGATGAGCGGTTGGCCCAGATCGAGGCACTTCGCACGGATGTGCGTCACTAAATAGCGTTTAGCCCACGGCGCGTTGCCCGCGGGGTGCTTTATACCTGTCGTTTCCGCGGCGGAGTGAGCAGCATGGCATCACCTCAGGCATTCAACCGCTGGCCGATCCTCGATCTTGCGCGCGGCTGGGCCGTGGTCGCCATGGTGGTGTTCCATTTCACGTGGGACCTTAGCTATTTCCAACTCATTTCCTATGACATCAGCACCGAAACATCGGGGCGGATAGCGGCGCATCTGATTGCGGGGTCGTTTCTGTTTCTCTCGGGGGTCGGGCTGGCGCTGGCGCATCGCGGCGGACTGAAGTCAGACGCCTATCTGAAGCGTTTGGGTCGGATCGCGCTCGCGGCGGCGCTCGTATCGGTCGGGACATGGTTCGCGATGCGGGATGACTGGATCTTTTTCGGGATCCTGCATTGCATCGCGCTCACAAGCCTCGCAGCCCTGCCCTTTCTTGGATTGCCCGTGTGGGTGATTGCCGGCGCGGCGATCATCAGTCTTGCGGCGCCCTTGGTTTTGAACCTGCCGATTTTCGATGTGCCGTGGCTCTATTGGCTTGGGCTTAACACGACGCTGCCGCGGACGAATGATTATGTGCCGTTTTTCCCGTGGTTCGGCATTGTGTTAACAGGCGTGGGCCTCGGGCGTCTGGCACTTGGCTCGCCTCTGTGGCGGGCCCGGTTTGAAGCGCCACGTGCGGTTAAAAAACTGCAATTTGCCGGGCGGCATAGCCTCGTAATCTATCTCGTGCACCAGCCTTTGATGATCGGGACGCTTTGGCTTGGACTGGCGGCAGGCGATTATGTTGCTGGGCTTTCGCCCTCCGAAGGCGATTTCAAGCGCGGCTGCGTGGCGCAATGCACGGCTGCCGGACGCGAGGCGGATTTCTGCGCGGCGACGTGCGGATGTGTGATCGAGAAAGTGCGCGGAACCTCGGTGATTGGCGGCGACGGATCATCGCCCGAGAACAGCCAGCGTGTCGCCGAGGCGGTCACACTCTGCGTCGGCACCGCCACAGCGCCGCCACAGTGACGGTAACGGGCACGGGGATGACGGATTTATGCTGAGACGAATGCAGGAATTTGTCTATTGACGATGTAATTGCCATTGACATGAGAGGCTGACTCTATCGACTGTCAATTTCTGCAACCCACAGGGTGGCCCTATTGGCCATACCGCTGATCAGGAGAGCGGCCCGTGCGCTTTTCAGTCTTTAATCTGGCCCGCCAGGCGCTATCGGCTCATCGTAACTGGCCGGAGCAATGGCGGTCGCCCGAACCCAAAAATGCCTATGACGCGATCATTATCGGCGCGGGCGGGCACGGGCTCGGCACCGCCTATTATCTCGCCAAGGAACACGGCATGCGCAATATCGCGGTGCTGGAAAAAGGCTGGCTTGGCGGCGGCAATACGGGACGCAATACGACAATCATCCGGTCTAATTATCTGTGGGAAGAAAGCCAGGGACTTTACGAACACGCCGTGAAGCTCTGGGAAAATCTGTCGCAGGAGCTGAATTATAACGTCATGTATTCGGCGCGCGGCGTGATGATGCTGGCGCATACGATCCATGACATTCAGGTGTTCAAGCGCCATGTGCACGCAAACCGTTTGCAGGGCATCGACAATGAATGGCTGACGCCGGAACAGGCGAAAGAATTCTGCCCGATCCTGAATATCGCGCCGAATATGCGGTATCCGATTCTGGGCGCGGCGTTGCAACGGCGCGGCGGCGTGGCGCGGCATGACGCGGTGGCGTGGGGCTATGCGCGGGCGGCGAGCGCGATGGGTGTCGATATCATCCAGAATTGCGAAGTGACGGGCATTCGCCGCGATGCGAACGGTGCGGTGAGCGGCGTGGAGACGACGCGCGGGCTGATCGGGACGAAGAAAATCGGCGTTGTGGCGGCAGGACATACGAGTGTCGTGATGGGCATGGCGGATGTGCGCATGCCGCTCGAAAGCTACCCGCTTCAGGCGCTGGTGTCGGAACCGATCAAGCCGATCATGCCGTGCGTGGTGATGTCGAACACGATCCACGCCTATATGTCGCAATCGGACAAGGGTGAATTGGTGATCGGCGCGGGAACGGACGCTTACACCTCCTATAGCCAGACGGGCGGGCTGCATATTACGACGCATACGCTCGACGCGATTTGCGAGCTCTTCCCGAATGTCCGGCGCCTGAGAATGCTCCGGAACTGGGGCGGGATTGTCGATGTGACGCCAGACCGTTCGCCCATTATCGGCAAAACGCCGGTGAAGGGGCTTTATGTCAATTGCGGTTGGGGAACGGGCGGGTTCAAGGCCACGCCCGGCTCGGCCAATGTTTTCGCGCATACGATTGCGAAGGACGAACCGCACCCGATCAACGCCGCCTTCACGCTCGACCGCTTCCGCACGGGGCGGTTGATCGATGAAGCCGCCGCAGCAGCCGTTGCGCATTGAGGGACACAGACCATGCTTTTAATCCCCTGCCCCCATTGCGGCCCGCGCCCTGAAATCGAGTTCCGCTATGCCGGTGAAGCGCATGTGGCGCGCGCGGCTGATCCGGGTGCGGTGAATGACCAGGACTGGGCGGAATATCTCTATTTCCGCTCGAACCCGAAGGGCATCCACTTCGAGCGCTGGCGGCACGTTTCCGGCTGTGCGCGGTTTTTCAACTGCGTGCGCGATACGGTGAGCGACAAGATCCTGACAACCTATCCGGCGGGCGAGAAAAAGCCCGACTTGGGCACTCTGATGAAGGAGGCAGGCCGATGAGCCTCTCGCTTCGCACCGCAAAGAGCGGCCGGATCAACCGGAAAAAGCCGCTGAGTTTCCGCTTTGACGGGCAGCTTTATCGCGCCTTCGAGGGTGATACGCTCGCTTCGGGCCTGCTTGCGAATGGCGTTCATCTGATGGGACGCTCGTTCAAATATCACCGCCCGCGCGGGCTGATCTCGGCGGGGTCGGAAGAGCCGAATGCGCTGGTCGGCGTTGATCGCGGAAACGGACGCTATACGCCTAATCTGAGGGCCACGCAGGTTGAATTGCATGACGGGCTGATCGCGGAGAGCCAGAACAGTTGGCCGTCCCTGGCGTATGATGTCGGCGAGATTAATAATCTGTTGTCGCCGCTATTTGTGGCGGGCTTTTACTACAAGACATTCATGCAGCCGAAGCAGGCTTGGAAAAACGTCTATGAGCCGGTCATCCGCAGGGCGGCAGGGCTTGGCAAGGCGGCGACTGCCGCCGATCCCGACCATTATGCGAGCCGGTTCGCGCATTGCGATGTGCTGGTGATCGGCGCGGGACCTGCGGGGCTTGCGGCGGCCTTGGCAGCAGCAGAGAGCGGCGCGCGCGTAATCCTGTGCGACGAGCAGAACGAATTGGGCGGCTCCTTGCTTGCCGAGCTTCATGCCACGATTGATGGCGTGCCGGCGCAGACATGGCTTGAACAGACGCTTGCGGCGCTTGTGGCAAAATCCGACACGGTGACACTTCTGCCGCGGACGCAGTGCTTTGGTTATTTCGCGCAGAATTTTCTGGGCCTTGCCGAACGCGTGACCGACCATCTCGCGCAACCTGACCCCCGTTTGCCGCGCGAGCGGCTGTGGCAGGTTCGGGCGAAGGAAGTGGTGATCGCGACGGGTGCGCATGAGCGGCCACTCGTATTCCCCGATAATGACAGACCCGGCATCATGCTGGCGGATGCTGCGCGGATTTTTGCCAATCGCTATGGCGTGCGCGCCGGCGGGCGGGCGGTGATCGCCACCGCGCATGACAGCGCCTACCAGGCCGCGATTGATCTGAAGGCGGCGGGTGTGACGATCGCGATGATTGCCGACCTGCGCAAAGAGGCGAATGGCCCGTTGCCGATGGCGGCGCGGGCGGCGGGTATCCATGTCGAGACGGGAACCGCGATTACGGGGTCGAAGGGTCGGCTTCGCGTGAAGGCGGCATTGGTCGGCAAGATCGGGACCGATGGCGAGGAAAGCGTGCCGTGTGATCTGATTTTGATGTGTGGCGGTTGGACGCCTTCGGTGCATCTGTTCTCGCAATCACGCGGAAAACTCGTGTTTGACGAGGCGAAGCAGGTGTTTGTGCCGGGGCATTCGGCGCAGCAGGAACGCTCGGTGGGGGCGTGCAAAGGGTCGGAAACGCTGATCGAGGCGCTGAACGAGGGCTTTGCAGCCGGACGCGATGCGGCGGAGAAGGCCGGTTTTGCCAAGGGCAAGGCGCGAAAGGCGAAAGTCAGCGGCGTGATCGAAGCCCATGGCGGCTTTCTCGGCGCGGTGCCGCATGGCCATGATGTCAACCGCGTGAAGGCGTTTGTCGATTTCCAGAATGATGTGACGGCGAAGGATATCAAGCTCGCGACCCGCGAGGGGATGCATTCGATAGAGCATGTGAAGCGCTACACAACGACCGGCATGGCGACCGATCAGGGCAAGACATCGAACATGAATGCGCTGGCGATTGCGGCGGAAGCGCTTGGCAAGGCCATTCCCGCTGTCGGGCTGACGACGTTCCGGCAACCCTATACGCCGATCACGTTCGGGACGATGGCGGGGCATTCGCGGGGCGATCTGTTCGACCCTGTGCGCAGAACGCCGATGCATGGCTGGGCGAAGGCGCAGGGTGCCAAATTCGAAGATGTCGGCCTGTGGAAGCGGGCGCATTATTTCCCGAAGGCGGGCGAGGATCTGCATGCCGCTGTGGCGCGGGAATGCCGGATCGTGCGCGAGACGGCCGGTCTGTTCGATGCGTCGACGCTCGGCAAGATCGAGGTGGTGGGGCCGGATGCGGCGGAATTCATGAACCGGCTCTATACCAATCCGTGGAGCAAGCTCGAGGTGGGGCGGTGCCGGTATGGCTTGATGCTGAACGAGGCCGGGTTCGTGATGGATGACGGCGTTGTCGGCAGGATCTCGGCGAATAGGTTCCATGTGACGACGACGACGGGCGGCGCGGCGCGGGTGCTGAACCATATGGAGGATTATCTCCAGACGGAATTCCCTGAGCTCAAAGTGGCGTTGACCTCGACGACCGAGCAATGGGCGGTGATTGCGGTGCAGGGGCCGCAGGCACGCGCCATTATCGCGACGCTGGTCGAGGGCATTGATCTGGCCAATGAGGCCATGCCGCATATGAGCGTGCGCGAGGGCAAAATTTGCGGCGTGCCGACGCGCCTGTTCCGGATGAGCTTTACCGGCGAACTCGGCTTCGAGGTGAATGTGCCGGCCGATTACGGGCAGGCGATCTGGGAAGCAATCTGGGCTGAGGGCGAGAAGCATGGCGCCGTTGCTTACGGCACCGAAGCGATGCACGTTCTGCGCGCGGAAAAGGGCTATATTATTGTCGGACAGGAGACGGACGGCACGGTAACGCCGCATGATCTGGGGCTCGACTGGGCGATCGGCAAGGCCAAGCCGGATTTTGTCGGCAAACGCTCGCTGACGCGGGTTGATCTCGTCAAGCCGGACCGGCAGCAGCTTGTGGGATTGTTGACAGTCGATTCACAAATCGTGCTCGAAGAGGGCGCACAGGTGACGCTGGCGGCAAATCCGCCGCCGGGCACCTCCGCGCTCGGGCATGTAACATCGGCCTATCACAGCGCGACGCTCGGCCATTCGATTGCGCTAGCAATGGTGGCAAGCGGGCGGGCAAGGATAGGCGAGGTTTTGCATGTGCCGATGCCGAACGGGGCGATTGCGGTGCGGGTTTGTGAGCCGATCTTCTACGACAAGGACGGGAGCCGATTGAATGTCTGACAGCATGGCGATGCGCCGCTCGGTTTTTGACGGCATGACCCCGATCAGGGTCGAGGGAAAAGTGACCGCGGCATCCCTGCCCTTTGCGGCGCGGTTTGTGTTTCGCGGCGATGCCAAGGCGGCAGCGGCGTGCAGCAAGGCGTTCGGTGTGACGCTACCGAAAACTATTTTGCAGGCGGCGAGCGAGGACGGGCGTTCCGCGCTGTCGCTCGGGCCGGATGAGTGGTTGCTGATTGCGCGGGATGGCGAGGAGGCAGGTATTGTCGCCAAGATCGAGAAGGCGCTTGCCAAGATTCCGCATGCGCTCGTCGATGTTTGCCATCGCAATACGGCGTTTACGGTGACAGGCGCGCAGGCAGAGGCCTTGCTTGCGAGCGGTTGCCCGCTTGACCTGCACGAGACGGCGTTTCCCGTCGGCATGGCGACGCGGACGCTGTTTGCGAAGGCCGATGTGATCCTGTGGCGGACCGGCACGAATGCCTTCCGCGTGGAACTCTGGCGCTCCTTCGTGCCCTTTGTTTGGGGTATTCTGGCAGAAGCCAGCCGCGATTTTTGAAAATTGCCGTTGTGTATAAAAATAAAAAATATAAATAAATAGGTTATCTTAAATAGTAAAAATTATTTATGATGGATAATATGAATTAATCTAGCGTTTTTTAAAGTGTAAATGGCATATCTAATTAATTCGAACAGAATTAGTTGGATTCTGTACCATTTTAGATTTTAAATAGTCGATTTGACTAATTTAAATCTCTAGCCTTGGCTTCACTTCAAACCTGACTTCCTTTTTCGGTTGGCTTAAACCGAACGCCAGCACCATTTTGCGGCGTCCCGATGAACTCGACGCCTGCTTCTTCAAAAACACGCTTAATTTTCATTA
>CAMCXA010000028.1 GCA_945883115.1 Alsobacter soli | reverse complement strand
TCGCGGATGATGACAGTCCCGCCGCGGATCAGCACGCCGCACGTCGCGAGTATTCCACCATTCGAATGGTACATCGGCAGGCAATCATACATCCGGTCGCCCGGCCCGACATTCATCACCGACGAAAACCCGAGCGCCATCGCCGAGACACGGTAATGGTTGATATTGGCCGCCTTCGGCATGCCCGTCGTCCCCGACGTATAAATGAACAAACACCGGTCCTCGATCGTAAGCGCCACGCGCTCGTCGGTGCCGAGTGGTTCCCGCCGGAAGCTTTCGATCAGCGTATCCAGGCGCGCGCCGTCCGAAACATCGTCCCCGTGCACATAAAGCGGCGCAATATCCGCGAGATGCGGCAGGGTGGAGCGGTACTGGTCCATCAGTTCCGCCGCCACAATCACGGCCTTTGGCGACACAATGCTCAGCGAATGCGCCAGCACCGCACCAGTCTGGTTTGTATTGATCAGTGCCGTCACCCCGCCCGCGCGCGCCACACCGAGCCAGATGGCCAGATATTCCGGCCGGTTCGGCATCATCAGCGCCACCGCCTCGCCCTTTTTCAGGCCGAGCGAAAGCGCCCAGCGCGCATAGCAATTGGCCCTGCCGTCATACTCCCGAAAGGTGAATGTCTCGCGCTCCGAGATCAGCGCGATCTTGTCGGGATATTGCGCGCAAACCGCGGCCATCCGGTCGCAAATGGTAATTTCAGGCGTTTTGGTGATCGGCTTGACGCGGTTCAACGTCCGCAACGCACCTCTGAGATACGCCACTTCGCCGTGAATTTTCTCAAAAATACCCATTCCGCCCCCGCTTTATCCGTTCCGCAATGAGAGCGGATTATCCGTCAGCGCCGCCCTGTCCGGCATATCGATCCCGGGCCTGCCCAGCAGCGCGTTCCAAAGCCCTTTCACAAACTGTTCCTCGAGATCCCGCGTGATGAAGACCATGCGGGTCCTGTGGTCCTGATCCGGCCATGCCTCCAGCATCACCGGCGGATGGAACACATGCTGCACACCCTGCAGCACAATCGGATGATCAGGGTTCTCGGCCAGTTTCACAAGCCCCTTCATGCGCAGCATCTTCTCGCCATGGGCCGATTTCAACAGGCTCAGAAACATATCGAACGCCGCCGTCGGAATCGCATCATCGGTCGCGAGACAAAACGCCCTGATATGGCTGTCATGCCGGTTCACATCATGCGGATTTTGCCCGTGATCATGCGCATGGTCATGGTCGTGATCGTGATGGTGGTGATCATCATGGCCTTGCGCATGATGATGGTGATCATGTCCGTGATCCCGATAGGCTTCCTCATTGAGCCACGCCGCCACATCCGGGCTCTTGCCCGAAAGATCAAACGGCCCGCACTGCACAAGGTCCAACGCCGAAAATATATCCCGGGTGACATCGATAATCCGCGCCGCAGGGTTGAGTGCCTTGAGCCGCGCCCGCAAGGCGGCCTCGATGCCGCTTGCTTCATCGAGCAGATCGGTTTTTGTCAGCACCAGCCTGTCCGCGACTGCCGCCTGCTTCACTGCCTCCATGTGCGCATCTAGCGTTGCAGCACCATTCACCGCATCGACCAGCGTCACGATCCCGTCAATACTGTACCGCGCCGCGAGATACGGGTGCGACATCACCGATTGCAGAATAGGCGCGGGATCAGCCAGCCCCGTCGTCTCGATAACAATCCGGTTGAACTGCTCGATCTTCCCCGCATCGCGCTGCCGCATCAGATCATCGAGCCGGTCGATCAAATCGCCGCGCACCGTGCAGCACAGGCACCCCGAGGCGAGCAGCACCAGCCCGTCCTCGCGCGTCTCGATAAACAGATGATCCAGCCCGATCTCGCCGAATTCATTGATGATCACAATGCAACCGGCCAGAGCCGGATCTTTGAGTAACCGGTTGAGCAATGTTGTTTTTCCGGCACCGAGAAAGCCCGTCACAATGCTCACAGGAACCGGATTGAGCGATGAATCGTGCGCAACTGTCATGACATTCCTGCCTTCCGAAACTCTCAGGCCCGTCGTCTGCTTTCAAGCCAGACATTCAGCATGATCGCGCCAATCACGAGGGTACCGCCCGCATATTGCGTCACGCCGAGCCGTTCATCCAGCACAATCGCCGAGGTGATCGCCGCAACCACCGGCTCGAGACAGAAGGTTAACCCCGCCACAACCGCGGAAATCCGCGTCAATGCGATAATCTGAGACACAAACCCCAGCAAAAACCCGCCAATCGTCAGCGCAATCGGCACCGTCGCCGCCAGCATGATCCCGCCTTCGGGAAATCCGCCGATCAGCGCCACAACGAACAACGCACCGGGCAACACGACAATCTGCGACCAGATAATTTTCGAAAGCGTCGATGTGTTCTGGCAGCGCGTTCCGGCAAAAAACTGCCATGCCGCTGAAACACTGGCACCTGCTGCAAGCACAATTCCGCGCGGGTCCATATCGCCAATCGCCGGGCCAAGCACCAACGTCACGCCGACAAAGGCCAGCAACACGACACCGATCAGTGACGGCGTCAGCTTCCGGCCCTCGACAAACGGGCTCAAAATCACGATCAGGATCGGGAATGTATAGAAAATCACCGCCGCAACGGTGATCGGAATAAAGGTCACGGAGGAGAGATAGCACAGCGCAACACCGGCACTGCCAAGCCCGAGTTCGAAAACCGATCGTCTGTCGGATTTTGGAACCGCGAGGCTTCCCCCCTTCAACACGGCAAAAGTTCCTGCGAGAACGAGGATCACCAGCACCCTGAGCGCCACAACAGCCGGTCCGCTCACGCCCATATCCGAGCTGATTTTCGCGAATGTGATATTGAACCCATATGAAAACGCGCCGACCAGCGCGATGAGTACGCCCGTTGTTATGGGAGGTGTCTGGGGCGTCATTCTTGCACTATCCTTTTTGATCAAACCGACATCAGCGTCTATTCAAGTGTCTCTGCTGCATTCACGCACCTCACGCAAGGCCCCGCCCCGTCCTTTTCCGCGAAAACAACCCGGCATTGCGATTCCCGTTGCGAACCACGATACTTCCCGCGAAGGACTCACCATGGCCAGCCTCTGGATTTTGACGACATTGATTGCCGCCGCGGCGCAAACGGTCCGCAACACGGTGCAGCGCAATCTCACCGGCCCGCTCGGCACAGTCGGCGCAACCCAAGTCCGCTTTCTCTACGGTTTTCCGTTCTCCATCCTGTTTCTCGCCGTCATGCTCGCTGTCACGGGGTGGACTGTGCCCGCGCAATCGCTCACCTCGTTCGCGTTCACATTCGCCGGTGCCCTGTCGCAGATCATGGCCACCGCTTTGATGCTCGCGGCGATGCGGGATCGCGCCTTTTCTGTCACCATCGCCTACACCAAAACCGAACCGGTGCAGGTCGCGATTTTCGGAATTGTTGCCTTGGGCGATCACCTCAGCCTCTCGGCAGCATTGGCGATCCCGATTGCGACAATCGGTGTACTCCTGATGGCGATCAAGCCCGGCGATCGTTTCGGCGTCGAAACGGTCAAGCCCGCTCTTCTCGGCATCGCCTCCGGCACGTTCTTCGCGCTCTCGGCGGTCGGCTTTCGCGGTGGCATTCTTGCGCTCGGGGATGGCCCGGCCCTGTTACGCGCCACAACCACCTTGGTCTGGTCGCTCGGCATTCAAAGCGCGGTCCTGTTCGTCTGGCTCGCCATTTTCAACCGTCCCGCATTGCTGAAAAGCCTCGCCCTCTGGCGTGCCTCGTCGGGCGCAGGCTTCATGGGTGCGCTCGCCTCGCAATTCTGGTTCATCGGATTTTCGCTGACCTCCGCCGCCAATGTGCGGACGCTCGGGCTCGTCGAGGTCATTTTCGCCCAGTTTGTAACCCGCCGCGTCTTCTCGGAAGGTGTCGCCAAGCGTGAACTGGTTGGTATCACTTTGGTCGTCATCGGCGTCGGGTTGCTGTTGCTTCCGGCACTGCTGCCCTGAACAGAACGTCGTCTCAATCCTGCGGCGCACTCGCCCTGATCGCCAAGGCATGAACCCCGGCACGAAACGCGTCGGCCAAAGCCTCGTTCACCATCCGGTGCATCTCGATCCGGCTTTTCCCTGCAAATGCCGCGCTCACAATCGTCACGCTGAAATGGGTTTCGCCGCCCTCGCGGGCACCCGAATGGCCGGCATGTTGTGCCGAATCATCCTGCACGAGAAGTGAAACAGGCGCGAATGTTGCGGCCAATTTTACTTCGATTTGCTCGCGAAGCCCCATCTATTAACTCCGTATCAGGTGTTTTCTGCTTGTCTACTGCACTGTTTCATCACGTAACACTTGCCTTATTGGGCGCAAGCCCCCTATGAGTCCACCCATGAATCCCAATTCGCGTATTTTTGACAAGATCAGGATCGGAAAACGATCCCGCACCGCCGAGGCTCCTGTTCGCGAACCGCCGCGCTGCGATTTCCCGGAATGCTCGAAACCCGGGCCGCACCGCGCGCCAAAGGGCCGTGCGTCGGAGGGGCAATACTGGAATTACTGCATGGATCACGTCCGCCAGTACAACCAGTCTTTCAACTATTTCAACGGCATGGCCGACGACGCTGTCCTCTCCTATCAAAAAGAATCCCTCATCGGGCATCGTCCGACATGGAAAATGGGTGCCAATACGGCGCGCCTGCGCACCGGAAAATCCGCCTTCACCAACCCCGCCGAGATGCAGGATCCCTTCGGCATGTTCACAGGGGACCCGAGCGCCAAAAAGACGGCGCCCGAGCCGGAGGTGCAACCGCGCGTCGGCCCCCTTGCGCAGCGCGCCTTCGATATCCTCTCCATCGAGAACACCACCAAGCCTGACGCGATCAAGGCGCGCTACAAGGCGCTCGTCAAACAGCTTCACCCTGACGCCAATGGCGGGGATCGCTCGCTGGAAGATCGCCTGCGCGAGATTATCAACGCATATAATACGTTGAAAGCGGGCGGCTTCGCCTGATAGACTGGCCCTATATTTCGGCGTTCTGTCGCAATTGCGAAATCCGCTTGGAACGCCTAAGAGAAGTCCCTACCAAATATCTCTGGCATTTGACGGATTGCCGTTTGTGCCGGCTCAGGTTTCGTTTCGTTTAAGCGAGGTTCAATGTCGTCTCTGCAGCACACCGTTCCCGCCATGCCCGATATCACGGTTTCCGTCCGGGAGCTTTTCGGGATCGATAGCGATCTTATCGTCCCCGCTTATTCGGTCGCGGACTCCCATGTCCCGGATATCGATCCGGATTACCTGTTTGATCGCCCGACCACGCTCGCCATTCTCGCAGGCTTTGCCCATAATCGTCGTGTGATGGTCACGGGCTATCACGGCACCGGCAAATCAACCCATATCGAGCAGATTGCCGCGCGCTTGAAATGGCCCTGCATCCGCATCAATCTCGACAGCCACGTCTCCCGTATCGATCTCGTCGGCAAGGACGCGATCGTGCTGAAGGATGGCAAGCAGATCACCGAGTTCCAGGATGGCATTCTGCCATGGGCACTCCAGAACAACGTCGCCCTCGTGTTCGACGAATATGATGCCGGCCGCCCGGACGTCATGTTTGTCATCCAGCGCGTGCTCGAATTGTCCGGCAAACTCACGCTCCTCGATCAAAAACGCGTGATCCGCCCGCATGGCGCCTTCCGCCTGTTCGCGACGGCCAACACCGTCGGCCTCGGCGATACGTCGGGCCTCTATCATGGCACGCAGCAGATCAATCAGGGCCAGATGGACCGTTGGTCGATTGTCGCCACGCTGAATTATCTCGCTCATGACAAGGAGGTCGATATCGTCCTTGCCAAGGCCAAGCACTATACGGGCCGGGAAGGCCGCGACATTGTCAGCAAAATGGTCCGCATTGCCGATCTCACCCGCAGCGCCTTCATCAATGGCGACCTCTCGACCGTGATGAGCCCGCGCACCGTGCTCACCTGGGCCGAGAATGCGGATATTTTCAAGGATATCGGCATGGCCTTCCGCCTCACCTTCCTCAATAAATGCGACGAGCTCGAGCGTTCCATCGTCGCGGAATTCTATCAGCGCTGTTTCGGTCAGGAATTGACTGAGAGTTCGCTGAATGTCGCCCTGAGCTGAACAGATACCCCGAAGAAACTGATCCGTGACACCCTCGAACCGCAAGCCGGCCCAACCGCGCGAGGCACCGACCGAACCGTTCAAGCGGGCGGTGACAGGAGCCTTGCGGGCGATTGCCGGTAAGGCCGAGCTTGATATCAGCTTTTCCACCGACCGCCCGTCTCTGGCTGGTGATCGCGCCCGCCTGCCGGAGCCGCCGCGCCGCATGACGGCCGCTGATGCCGCGATCATCCGCGGCCATGCCGATTCCATGGCGCTCCGTCTCTCCTGCCATGACGAGCGGATCCATCGCCGCAATCTGCCGGAAGGCCAGTCGGCCCGCGCCGTCTTTGAATCGGTCGAGCAGGCCCGCGTCGAAAGCATCGGCTCCCGCCGCATGGAAGGCGTTGCCTCCAACATCACCGCCATGCTGGATGACCGCTATGGTAGAGCGAATTACCAGAGCATCACCGAACGGTCCGAGGCACCGCTCGAGGATGCCGTCGCCCTGATCGCGCGCGAGCGCCTCACCGGCTTGCCCCCGCCCCCTTCCGCCCGGCGGCTCGTCGAACTCTGGCGTCCCTGGATCGAGGAGAAGGCCGGCGCCTCCCTTGATCGCCTCGGCGATACAGTAGAAGACCAACGCCAATTTGCCCGCTCCGTCCGCGATCTTCTCGTCAATCTTGAAATGGGGGAGGAGCAAAGCGCCGATCCCGATCAGGATGACGAGGACGATTCGGGCGATGAATCAGGCGATGCCGAGCAGCAGGAAGGCCAACCCGAGGAGCAATCCGCCGAAAGCGCCGACGCCGAGAGCGCCGAGGATGCCTCCGAGCAACTCGAAGACGGCATGGGCGAAACCGAAGACGGCCCCGAGGGCGAGAGCCAGGACGAGTCGGATGACTCGGCTGAGGATGCCGCCGATGATCGCAGTCGCCCGCCAAGCACGGACCCGCGCGACAGGCGCATGCCCGATTACAAAGTCTATTCCGAAACCTTCGACGAAACCATCACCGCCGAAGACCTCTGCGATGCCGAGGAACTCACCCGCCTGCGCGCCTATCTCGACAAGCAGATCAGCCATTTGCAGGGCGTCGTCGCCCGCCTCGCAAACCGCTTGCAGCGCCGCCTCATGGCGCAGCAGAACCGCGCCTGGGAATTCGACCTTGAAGAGGGCGCGCTCGATCCCGCACGCCTCACCCGCATCGTCATCGATCCGCAGCAGCCTCTGTCCTTCAAGCGCGAGAAGGACACCAATTTCCGCGATACCGTCGTCACCCTGCTGATCGACAATTCCGGCTCCATGCGTGGTCGCCCGATTTCCGTGGCCGCCACCTGCGCCGATATTCTCGCCCGCACCTTGGAGCGTTGCGGCGTGAAATCCGAAATTCTCGGCTTCACGACGCGCGCGTGGAAGGGCGGTCAATCCCGCGAGCTCTGGCTGCAATCGGGCAAACCGGCAACTCCGGGCCGCCTGAACGATCTCAGGCACATCATCTACAAATCCGCCGACTCCCCCTGGCGTCGCGCCCGCAAAAATCTCGGCCTGATGATGCGCGAGGGCTTGCTCAAGGAAAATATCGACGGCGAGGCGCTCGACTGGGCCCATAAACGCCTGCTCGCACGCCCCGAGCAACGCAAAATCCTGATGATGATTTCCGATGGCGCCCCCGTCGACGATTCAACCCTGTCGGTCAATCCGGGCAATTATCTCGAAAAGCATCTCCGCTTCGTCATTGACGAGATCGAGAACCGCTCCCCCGTCGAACTCATCGCCATCGGCATCGGTCATGACGTCACCCGCTATTACCGCCGCGCCGTCACCATTGTCGATGCCGAGGAACTTGGCGGCGCGATGACGGAAAAACTCGCCGAATTATTCGAGGAAAACGCCCCGACCCGGAGCGGCCGAGCCGCCTGATCCCGCCTGCATCCATCGGCCAGATTTGTCGTCTGACAATAATCATCTGATCGGATGAACGGAGAATTCTGGACAAAATCGAAAATCCAGCGAGAGCCGTCAAACTGACCCGCTCCGCCCTCAAGCCGCGGCTTTTTCCGCCTGCTCGAGCGGCCTGATTGCTCTCAGAAGGGCGCCATATGGCACCAGAGCGAGCAAAGCCAGCAGCATTTTCACGAGGAAATCACAGATGGCGAGGCTTTGCCACAAGGGCAAACTCAGCCCCATGAAATCGACCGGGCCTGACATCTCCACATCACCCGCAAAGGCGAGCGAGAAGAACAGCGCGGTATCGATCACCGAGCCGAAAACACTGCCGATCAGCGGCGCGCGCCACCAGCTTTGGCGGCGGAAACGGTTGAACACGGCGATATCGAGCAATTGGCCGACCAGAAACGCCGTTCCCGAGGCGCGCGCGATTCGCGGCGTCGCCAGCCAGATCGAGAGCGCCACGGCGATCACGAACCCGACAGCCACAAGGCGCCGCGCCATGCCCGCGCCATAACGGCGATTGGTCAGATCGGTCACAAGAAACGCAACGGGATAGGTGAACGCGCCCCAGGTCAGATAATCCCCGAGCCCGAGCGGCTCGAAGGGATATTGCACCAGAATATTGGACGCCACGACAACAAAAGTCATCGCGAGGGCAGGGAGGATCAAGCGCGTCAGAGTTCGCTGCATCATCGATCTCCTGCCAGCCAGCCCCGATCAGGGCAGGCTCTGCTTAGTGAGCGGCGGCGAGCTTCTTGACGAGGCTGCGCTTCAATTCGCGCGCACCCTGGGACAATTCGCTTTCCGATGCCTTGATCAGAAACGCATCAAGCCCGCCACGATGTTCCACCGAGCGCAACGCATGGGCCGAAACCTTCAGGCGGAACGAGCGCGCCAGAGCCTCGGACGCCAACGTCACCTGACACAGATTCGGACGGAACGTCCGGTTGGTCTTGTGGTTCGAGTGGCTGACGAGATGGCCGGTCAGGACGGATTTGCCCGTCAATTCGCAACGGCGTGCCATGATATTCTTCCTTCAACTGTCAAACGGAAACGGTCTGCTTAAAAAAAAAAACGGCATCGCCGCCTTTTCAGCTCCGTCCGGCCTAAAATGATGTTGTCTCTATAGTGGACTGATCCCGCCATCGTCAAGTGTTAGCCGCATCATTGCCGCACTTCCCCGCTAGATCATGTCTCGCAAGCGGTGAAAGGATAAAGCTGGATAGCCGCCTCATATCTCTGTATGACACACTTATCGGTAAAAAAGGCGATAATAAATGCCATTTTGGGTGTTTCAGTATCAGTTGGCGCAGATGAGACGGCACTTTATCCGTCTTTTTTGTCTGCTGGCCATGCCTGTCCTGCTGATGGAGCAAGCCTTTGCCGCGCCACCGGTTCCGCTCCATGTCGTCTATGAGATCTCGCTCACCGGTATTCCCATCGGCGTCGCCTCGCTGGATGGCACAGTGAACGGCCGGCGTTACGATCTGGTGCTCACCTCCCGCTTCACCGGACTTGTCGGCTTGGTGATGGGCCTCAAGATCGACGCCAAGTCGCAGGGCACGACATCCGACACGCTCGTCATTCCCGCCCGCTACGACCTCACAGTCGCCTCGTCGGGCAAAAAACGCACGGTGTTGATGAAAGCGACGTCCGGCACCGTCACCACTTTGGAGGTCGATCCACCTCTGCCCGAACGCCCGGATCGCGTTCCCGTTCTGCCCGAGCACAAGAAGGGCATTGTCGATCCCCTCGGCGGTCTCTTGTTTCCGCTCTCCGATGCCGCTGCTGGAAAGCCGTTGAACTGTGAACGCTCGATCCCCGTTTTTGACGGGGCAGCCCGGTTCGATATCAATCTCACACCCGACCACGAGGAAACGCTGAAAATAATCGGCTATGACGGCCCCGTCGCCGTCTGTTCGGTCCGTTACGTGCCCGTCGCCGGCCACCGTCCCAAGCGCGGCACAACAGCCTTCATGGAAACGAACCGCGACATCGAGGTCAAGCTTGCTCCCTACAGCGGCTCGCAATTTGCGGTGCCGCTCGAGATCGCTGTTCCAACCCTTGTCGGCAAAATCCGCCTCTCCGCCGTTCGCATCGGCTCGGAGCCCGTCCAGTCAGCACAATCGGCCGCTGGCGACTGACAAATCTGTCCCGAAATGAAACAAATCCGTTAATTTTTGCGCTTTTTCGCGACGAAAGCGCTTTAACTCCATCCCAAAATCCGGTTTTTTCACTCCGAAAACACCCCTGAATCGCTTCGTTTCACCTGATTCGTCTGATTCGTGCAGGGTTTGTTCGCGGAACATTCGAAGTGTTAACAGCGTTACTGTTTCATGGTGCACCCTCATTATCTTTCTGTTAACCATGTTCGCGCGAAGTGCCGCCATGAAAGATTAACAAAACCATCGCGAATCTGGCACATAAACGATGAAAACAGGAGTAAATCAGCCCAAAAATCACAAAATTTCACCTCCTTCCCCCCGATGTCAGCGATTCGGACATGGTTCGTTCCGCTCCCGTTCGAAGTGTTAACGCTGCCCCGTTTTTCTGTCCCGTTTTGGGACACTCTCCGCCGCTCCGATCCGTCGAAGCGTCCATGAAATGCAGGTTTGATCTCTCATGGCCCTGACCCAGCTTCCCCCTTCGCTGCGCGCCAGAGGTGTCAAAGCCGTGCTCGGTCCCACCAATACCGGCAAGACCCATCTCGCCATCGAGCGCATGCTGGCCCATCCCACCGGAATCATTGGCCTGCCGCTCCGCCTGCTCGCCCGCGAAGTCTATGGCCGCATTGTCGCCCGTGTCGGCAAGGATGCCGTCGCCCTCGTCACCGGCGAGGAGAAGATCAAACCGAAATTCGCCAAGTATTGGGTAGCGACCGTCGAGGCCATGCCGCGCGATATCGATGTCGCCTTCGTCGCCATTGATGAAATCCAGATCGCCGCCGATTTCGAACGCGGCCATATTTTCACGGACCGCCTGTTGAACATGCGCGGCACGGCGGAAACCCTGCTCATTGGCGCCGAAACAATCCGCCCTTTGATCGAAAGCCTGCTCCCCGGCGTTGACATCACCACCCGCCCGCGCCTGTCCCAGCTTGTGTTCGCGGGCGAGAAAAAGATCAGCCGTCTGCCACGCCGCAGCGCGATCGTCGCCTTCTCGGTCGATGAAGTCTATGCGATTGCCGAGCTGATCCGGCGGCAGAGCGGCGGTGCCGCCGTCGTCCTCGGTGCCCTGTCACCCCGCACCCGCAACGCGCAGGTCGAACTCTACCAGTCGGGCGAGGTCGATTATCTCGTCGCCACCGACGCCATCGGCATGGGCCTCAATCTCGATGTCGATCACGTCGCCTTCGCTGCCGACCGCAAATTCGACGGCGTCAAGCATCGCCGTCTCATGCCCGCCGAATTCGGCCAGATCGCAGGTCGCGCCGGTCGTCACATCCGCGATGGCACGTTCGGGACCACGGGCCGCTGCCCGGGTTTTGAGCAGGAACTGGTCGAGCAGATGGAGAGCCATACCTTCGAGCCGCTCAGAATGCTGCAATGGCGCAATACGAGGCTGGATTTTTCAACCCTTGCCAGCCTGCTGCACTCGCTCGATCAAATCCCCGATGAGCCGGGCCTCACCCGCGTTCCCCTCTCCGATGACCTCTTGTCGCTGGAATCTCTGTCGCGCGATCCCGAAGTCAAAGCCCTTCTGACAAACCGCGCCGCGGTCGAACGCGTCTGGGAAGTCTGTCAGGTTCCCGATTACCGGAAGCTCTCGCCCCAAGCCCACAACGACCTCGTCACCGCGCTATTTGTGTTTTTGATGCGCCGCGGCTACGTTCCTCAGGATTGGTTCCGTGAGCGGCTTTCCGAGGTTGACCGTACCGACGGCGACATGGATACGTTATCGGCACGAATTGCGCAGGTGCGCACCTGGAGTTTTGTTGCTAATCGTAATGATTGGTTGCAGGATCCCCGCCATTGGCAGGGTGTGACCCGAGACGTAGAAGACCGTTTGTCGGACGCCCTTCACGAGCGTTTGACCCACCGATTCCTGGACCGTCGCACCAGCTTGCTGATGCGCCGATTAAGAGAGAACGCGATGCTGGAAGCAGAAATTACGGCGGCAGGTGATGTGCTCGTAGAAGCGCACAATGTCGGGAGGCTTCTTGGCTTCCAGTTTGTCGCGGACAGCGACGCGAGCGGGCCTGATCGGAAAGCCCTTCAGGCCGCAGCGCTGAAAGCGTTGGCCCGTGAGTTTGAAACCCGCGCCACCCGCGTCTCGAACGCGGTCGATGAAGCCTTCCTTCTCTCCAATGATGGCAGTCTAAGGTTCAATGGCGAAGTGATCGCCCGCCTCGTCGCCGGTGAAAAAGTTTTGGAGCCGCGCCTGCGCATCCTCGCGGATGACCATCTCGCCGCCCCGTCGCGCGACCTCGTCCAGACGCGCATTGATCTCTGGCTCAAAGCCCATATCGAAAAGCTCCTCGGCCCCTTGCTCAAGCTCGAAGCGGCCGAAAACCTGACAGGCATATCCCGCGGCATCGCGTTTCAGGTCGCTGAGTCGCTCGGCGTACTTGATCGCACAAAAATCGCCGAAGAGCTGAAATCTCTCGATCAGGACGCCCGCGCCGCGCTGCGTGCCATGGGCGTCCGCTTCGGCGCCTTCAACATTACGGTTCCCGCACTGATCCGTCCCGCCCCCCGCGCTTTGGCGGCCCATCTCTGGGCGCTCAGTCAGGGCAGCATCGAGATCAAGGGTCTCGATGATATCCTGCATCTGGCCGCTTCCGGCCGCACCTCTATCCCGGTCAATGCCGAAATCCTGCCCGATCTTTATCGCGCCGCCGGCTTCCGCGTCTGCGGCACCCGCGCCGTCCGCGTTGATATTCTCGAGCGTCTTGCTGATCTGATCCGCCCCGCAATCTCCTATCGCCCCGGCATCACACAGGGCGAAGTCCCGGCGGGCGCAGCCGATGGCGACGGGTTCATTGTCACAACCGCCATGACCTCCCTCTGCGGGTGTGCCGGTGAAGACTTTGCCACTATTTTGCGCGCCTTGGGCTATGCGATGGTGAGCCGTCCCGGTCCCGCACTGACCATTGCTCCAAAACCGGTCGAGGCCGCACCTGAGCCAGCCAGCAGCGCCGCAGTAGATTTACAAGACGCCATCATGGCAGATGCCCTGGCCAATCTTGACGAACCAGCTCCCGAGCAGACCCCATCGGAAGAATCCGCGCCGTCTGCAAGTGCTGCCGAACCAGTCACCGAACTAACCGTTGAACAAACCGCATCCGAACCTGCGTCGCCCGCTGAAGCAGTCGCGGACGCCCCCGCCGCCGAGGCCGCGCCGGAAATGGTTGAAATCTGGCGGCCACAACGCCAGCAACGCCACGCCCCGCGCCCTGATCGTAAAAAGCAATTCCAGCGCCCCGCAACGCAAACCGCCCCCGCCCCGGTGGATGGTGAAGCACCGCGTCCGCGCGAAGAGCGCCGCTCCTTTGGAGCCGACAAGGAAGGCGGCGAGGGACGCCCCCGTCACGGCCAACGTCCACCGCGCCGCGATGGCGAGGCCCCGTCGGGTGAAAAGCGGTCCTTCCCGAAACGAGACGGCGCAAACCGTCCGGACAATGGCGGCCGCCCCGGCAAATCCTTCTCAGGCAAGCCCTATCAGGGCAAGGGAGGACAATCCTCGTTCCAATCCGCGCCCCCGCGGGAAGTCGAGCGCAAGCCCGATCCCGATTCACCCTTCGCCAAACTCCTCGCACTCAAAGCCGAACTCGAAGCCCGCAACACCAAGGGGTGAGGGGCGATCACTTCTACTTTTTGGGCGAACTGAGTGTTCCAAAATCACGTGGAAATCCGTTTTTTTGGTGATATAATCGGGTGTCCTGATCGCTTGGAGAGTACCCATGGCAACAGTGTCCCGAAAAAAAACATCCGCGGGCCATCGCCGCATTTCGGCACGCGGAACTGTCCGGTTTCAAATTCAGACACCGGAAGGCGACACACAACTGCTCCGCGCACTCGCGGAAACGCTTCGCGGCGAGCCGAAACGGGCCCGGATCCTGCGCGCTACTCTGAAAAATGCATTGATCGATGCCGATGTCAAAACGGTGTTTGACGTTTTTGGCTCCGAACTTCCCGACGAGGCGTTTGCGGACGTGTTTGACCAGCCCAGAGCCCAAGGGTGGCGCGAGACCCCGTTTTGAAATTTCTTCTCGATACCAACATCATCTCCGAATTACGCAAGCGCGAACGCGCCCATCGAAATGTGATCGCGTGGGTTCAGCAAACATCGAGTGCGGATATGGGAACAAGTGTTGTGGTCCTCGCGGAAATCCGGCGGGGTATCGCGTTGAAGCGCCGCAGTGATCCGGCTCAGGCCGACGCACTTGATCGATGGTATATGCAGATGCGGCTCGGGCTTGGCGATCGGGTGATCGATATTGACGAGGCTATCGCAGATCAATGGGCGTTGATGAGTGTGCCTGATCCATTACCGCTGATTGATGGATTGCTCGCGGCAACCGTCAAGGTGCGCGGGTTGACGCTTGTCACCCGCAATAAAGCCGATGTGGCTCGCACCGGTATTTCCGTTCTTGATCCCTTCGAGCCCCGATAATCAGGCGCGGCGCTCCTCTCGATTGGCGAGTTCCAACACTTGCAACAAAAATACGTCTCAACTGTTGGAACTTTCGCCGCTTGTCCGGCGTCTGCTCCGTGCCCCCGCCTCAATTCAGCAGCGGCGACCATGCCGGGTCTGATGAGAACGAGGCCGTCGGCACCTGAATTTCCACCCGTCCCGTCACATCCACCATGAAAATGCGCGAGCCAGCCGCCCCGCCCTGTTCGCGGAAAAACATCAGATAACGGCCATTCGGTGCCCAGGTCGGGCCCTCATTGTGGAACCCTTCCGTCAGAATACGCTCGCCCGAACCGTCCGGCTTCATGATACCGATCGAAAAAGTCCCCGCCCTTTGCCGCGTGAACGCGATATAGTCCCCCTTCGGAGACCATACCGGCGTCGAGTAGCGCCCTTCGCCGAACGAAATCCGCTTGGCGCCTCCGCCCCCCGCACTCATCACATAAATCTGTTGCGTGCCGCCGCGATCCGACTCGAACACGATCTGCGCGCCATCCGGAGAATAAGAGGGCGAGGTGTCAATCGCCGTCGTGTCAGTCAACCGTGTGGTCGCCCGCGTCCTCAAATCCATCGTGTAGATATTGGTCGAGGCGCCTTGCGCCAGGCTCATCACAACCTTCTGCCCGTCTGGCGAGAAGCGCGGTGAAAACGTCATGCCCGGGAAATTGCCCACCACCTCGCGCTGCCGCGTTTCGAGGTTCAGAATATACACTTTTGGGTCGCCGGCGCCGAACGCCATATAAGCGACTTCCTGGCTCGTCGGCGAAAAGCGCGGCGTCACCACCAGCTCGTCGCCCTTGGTCAGATAGCTCTGGTTGGCACCGTCCTGATCCATGATCGCGAGCCGCTTCACGCGCTTTTCCTTCGGCCCCGTCTCGTCAACAAACACGATCCGCGTATCGAAAAAGCCCTTCTCGCCGGTCAACCGCATATAGATCGCATCCGAAATAATATGCGACACGCGTCGCCACACAGCCGCATCCGTCATATATTGTTGCCCCGCCATTTGCTGGCCGGAGAGCACATCCCAAAGCCGGAATTCGGTTTTCAGCTTGCCACTCGCATCCTTCGTTACCCGCCCGGTCACGAGTGCCTGCGCCTTGATCACTTTCCATGAGGCAAAATTAGGCACCGCATCGGGGTTGGTCACCCTCTCGACAAAGGCCGCCTTGTCGATCGGCTGAAAAAGCCCCGAGCGCTTCAGATTATTCATGATCACCGCAGAAATCTGCGCATTCAACGCCGCATCCGCCCCCGCAAAATCCGTAATCGCGATCGGGATCGGCTGGAACGTTCCCTTGTCGACCGTGATGGCGATTTCCGCCCGCCCGGGGCTGACGTTCGCCATCGCACTCAAAAATACCCCGGCGAGGATCATGACAAAGTGACCGAACGCACGCGAGACTCGCAGATTGACATCATTCATCAGAGCACTTCCTTCATGTCGAATGTTACGCTGAACTTTTTCCAGTCTTCATAAAACGCTTTGAACTGCGCCGGAATCTTGTAAGGCGCACATTCCTGAATCGCACGCATCGCGCTCTCGGCCATTGTGCGCATGGCCGGATCATCCGAAGGCGCCGCATTCTCAGGTATCCCGTCAAGCGATCCGTCCGGCTTGAGATTGAACTTGATTGTCGGCCGCAGATTCTCGCCACCCGCAAGCCAGCTCGGCGCGTTCCAGCATTTCCAGATCTGCTCTTTGAGAATCCCTGCAATCATGTCCTGCTGCGTCAGGCTCAGCTTCGCCGCTGTTCCTATCTGCGTTCCGGCGGAAGCCTTGTTCGACACCTCTTTCGCCGTGCTCGCCGTCTGTTGTGGCTTGTCTTTCGAGAGCAATAGTTTTTCGATCTCGGACGGGTTGAACGTCGTCTCCGGTGTTTTCGGTGCCGCCTGCGGCTTCGATACCGGCTTCGTCGGATTTTGTTCGATCAGTTTGGCCAAAGGATCAACCGCTGGCTTCGGGTCCGGCTTTGGCGCTGGCTTGGGCTCGGGTTTGGTTTCCGGCTTGGGCTCGGGCAACGGCGTTGGCGTTTCCGCCTGCGGCTTCGCTTCCGTTTTCACAGGTTCCCGCTTGGCTTCGGCTTTCGGCGCAGGCTTCGGGTCCGGCTTCGGCTCGGGGTCTGGTTCCGGCGGTTTAGCGGGGGTAGGGGGCGGCGTATCTGTCTTGGCCTCGCCCGATACCGGCTTGGAATTCTCGATCTCCGCGACCTTGGCCGCCTGCGGCTTCGGCTCCGGCAGCACTTCCTTCGCCGTCTTGCTGCCCTTGGTCAGCGCGGTTAACTCGCTCGGCGTGATCATCTCGACCTGCAGCGACTCGACCGTTTGGTCCAAAGGGGGAGCGGAGGAAAAAGCGACAAGCGTCGCCATTAGGAGCGCCACATGGATCGCCCCCGAAATTGCTACGCCTGGCTCATTCCAATTTATGCGCACCCTGTCGCGTCCGTCATTGTTGGAGCGGCTCGTTCACCAGCGCCACTTTCCGGTATCCCGCCGTCGTCAGCACCGCCATCACTTCCGCAACCCGGCCATAGGCGATGCTTTTGTCACCCCGGATATAGATCCGTTCATCCGGCCCGGTTTTTGAAACCGCCTGTAGCTTCGGCACAAGTTCTTCGAGCGTGATTTCCGTCTCCATCAGAAACACCTTGCCATCCGCCTTGATCGAAACCACCAGCGGCTGCTTCTCGAGATTGAGCGATTGCGCGCCCGTCTGCGGCAGATCAAGCGGCACGCCCATTGTCAGCAAGGGAGCCGCCACCATGAAGATAATCAGCAATACCAGCATGACATCGATAAAAGGTGTCATATTGATGTCGGCCATCGGCTTGTGCTTCCGCCCGCCGCGCCGTCTCCGCCCCGAAGAGCCGCTCGCTCCTGCGATTCCCATTGCCATCGGTTCGCGCTCCCTTAATTGGCCAGACGCTCGTCAATATGCCGCGACAGGATCGCCGAGAATTCGTCGGCAAAACCTTCGAGCCGTGCCTGCTGCTTGGCCGCCCGTGCCTGCAACCAATTATACGCAATAACGGCAGGGATCGCGGCCAGAAGCCCGATTGCCGTCGCAAACAGAGCTTCAGCAATCCCTGGTGCCACCACCGCCAGCGACGTGTTCTTCGACGCCGCAATCGAGCGAAACGCCGTCATGATACCCCAGACCGTCCCGAACAGACCGATAAAGGGTGACGAAGCGCCAATCGTCGCCAGCACCAGCAATTTCGATTCAAGCCGCTCCACCTCGCGCTGGATCGTGACATCCAAAACCTTGTCGATCCGCTGCGAGAGATTGACGAAGGAGCGCGCCTGTCCCTCGATCGATCGCTTCCATTCCCTCATCGCCGCAACAAACACCGCTCCCATCGCGCTCGTCGGCCGGTTTTCGAGTGCGTCATACAATTCGTCGAGCGATTGCCCCGACCAGAACACATCCTCGAACCGGTCCATCGCCGCTTGCGTCTTTGAATACAGAATTGATTTGTCGATGATAATGCCCCAGCACCAGACAGACGCGGCCAGCAAACCCACCATCACGAGTTTGACGACAAAAGCCGCCTGCCAGAACATGCTCCAGATCGTGATTTCGTGTCCTGCCGCGGCAAGTCCGCCCGCTACGATTTCCGCATCCATTCTGTCGATCCTTTCTCTCCCCGCAGCAGCGTTTGCGACGCAAACTTCAGGGTTTTTACGCACGCCGTCCTGATCCAAAAATCAGGCGAAACAAGGGCATTGGCGAATCGTCGCCAATTTCGCCATTTCCAAGACCAGTTAAGACATCATCAATGTTAACGGATGATTACTGTCTTGCCGTTGGCGCCCCCTCTTTGGGCGTCCGTACCGCGCGCCGCGCGTGTCAGCTCTGTCCGAGCCGCTCTTTCAAACCGGCAGGCAACCGCGCCGGCTTGCCGCCACTCACCGCCACCACCAGCACCTCGGCGGTCAGCAGAAGCTCCTCGCCGCGCAGAATGCGTTGCAGCAACATCAGCGACGCCCCCTTGATCGCACCGATCCGCGTCTCCACCGTCACCATATCATCCATCCGCGCCGGCTTCAGCCAATCAATCGTCATGCGGCGCACGGCAAAAGCCAGTGCCGCCGCGTCACCATGCAAAGCCGCCTGATGCACGCCAAGGTCACGCAACAACTCCGTCCGCCCCCGCTCCAGAAACCTGAGATAGGACGCGTGATAGACAACACCGGAAAAATCCGTGTCCTCGTAATAAATGCGAATGGGGAGAGCGTGGGAGGCGTCAGGCATCATTCAATAAATTCCGCCTCGATATCCATCCGCCCGTCGAGAACGCGGAGAACAAGAACACGATCCAGCTCAATTTGATAAATCACAAGGTAGGTTTCGACCATAAGGACCCGGGCATTTTTGGACAAGGCAGGTCGTCTGACGCCGCGCTCGGGAAAAAGTGCCAAACTTGCAATTTTTTCTTCGAAAAGTGCAGATAATTTGTCGGCAGCCCGCCGGTTAAGTCCAATTAAATAGGCAATGATATTCGCCAGATCGAGCTTAGCCGGGTCCGAAA
Source organism: Alsobacter soli (assembly GCA_945883115.1). Classification (GTDB taxonomy): domain Bacteria; phylum Pseudomonadota; class Alphaproteobacteria; order Rhizobiales; family Beijerinckiaceae; genus CAIUPE01. The sequence goes on along the minus strand of CAMCXA010000028.1, from coordinate 10,074 downwards.
TTGAAACCTTCATGGCCACAGCTCGTTTTATTCGCCAGCTTTTGGCAATGTTCGATCTGACTCTTTTTTGGATGCTATCGACTCGGCCATAGCCCTGATTTCCGCCATGTTCCATTCGCTAACGTGTCCGGCATCGGCAGCGTCGATCCCTTCCTGCACGAGTTGCTTCAACACGCGGAACTTCTCGCCCTGATCTTTGAGATAGGCAATGGCACGCTCCCGCAACTCTTCCGGGAAATCTTCAAGCGCCTCGGCGGCCCATGGTTTTGCGTTGTTCATAGTGCTCATGAATACCATATCCGGCTTACAAATGCGAGTGTTTCAAGAAGCATCGATATCGAATATCTCTTTTCGCCATAAAGATTTTAACAGCTCGGTTACAAAAGTATGTTCAACGATCTGTTCCCGTAAAACCGAGTGGTACGATTCGTTATTGCTGTTGTTCGACATCTCAGACTCGCTTTCTCGATCCCGTCCAACCTACCCCACATTGAGCAACGGACGAGATGGCTCAGGCACAACTTGCCCCCATGCTTTGGCACCCTCGATCCAAGCGGTTATGGCATCTTGAATATTGTGCAACGCCTCCTCTGGCGTTTCGCCATCGGACATACACCCCGGAAGATCGGGGACCGTCGCCAGATAACCTCCGCCATCGTCGACCGATAATTTTTCAATTCGAACGGCATAATCAAGGCTCATCGAAACCTCCATATTCATCAATATAACGCACAAATTTGCGAATGTAGACAGGCTTGATCGGGCGACGGGCGGGAATTGTCAAAATCACCTTTGCTGCAGGATGTCTAACTTGAACATGGGATGTTCCGGAGCCGGGCCGAAACAAAAATCCATACCGCTTACACACCGTCTGAACGTCGCCAATGGTCCAATCAGCGACCGGACTTCGACGCATTCTTTCTAAAAGATCATTATCTTTTACCATTCGATACCGTCCACATCAAAATCGAAGACGCAGTACAGAACATGACGCAACTTTATTTCAGCTCTGAAATATCACTCCCCCTCATCCGTAAACAGCCCGAATTGCGTCGTCTCGCGCTTCGGTTCCGCCAGCCCCAGATGCCGGAAGGCCGCCGCTGTCAGCACCCGCCCGCGCGGCGTGCGCTGTAAAAATCCCTGCTGGATCAGATAAGGCTCGATAATGTCCTCGATCGCATCGCGCGGTTCGGACAAAGCCGCCGCAATCGTATCAATCCCCACCGGCCCGCCGCTGAAATTCACCGCCACCTGGTGGAGATAGCGCTGGTCCATCACATCAAGCCCGATCGCATCGACATCGAGCATCCCCAGCGCCTTGTCCGCCACCGCACGCGTCACCGCCTCGACGCCATCGACAACCGCAAAATCCCGCACCCGCCGCAACAACCGGCCCGCAATCCGCGGCGTTCCGCGTGCGCGCCGTGCAATCTCGTTCGCGCCTTCATCGGTCATCGGCACGCCAAGCACCCGCGCCCCGCGCCTGACGATCAGATCAAGCTCTTCGACCGTATAAAAATTCAGCCGGATCGGAATGCCGAACCGGTCCCGGAGCGGCGTTGTCAGCAATCCCGCCCGCGTCGTCGCCCCCACCAGCGTGAACTTCGCCAGATCAATCTTGACGGACCGCGCCGCAGGCCCCTCGCCAATGATCAGATCAAGCTGGAAATCCTCCATCGCCGGATAGAGAATTTCCTCGACAGCCGGGTTCAGCCGGTGAATTTCGTCGATGAACAGCACATCGCGCTCTTCCAGATTGGTCAATTGCGCCGCGAGATCACCCGCCTTCGCAATCACCGGCCCCGACGTCGAGCGGAAATTGACCCCGAGTTCGCGCGCCACAATCTGCGCCAATGTGGTTTTTCCAAGCCCCGGCGGCCCGACAAACAGCACATGGTCAAGCGCATCCTTCCGCGTTTTCGCGGCTTCGATAAACACCTTCAAATTGGCCCGCGCCGCTGCCTGTCCCACGAAATCATCGAGGATCAAGGGCCTGAGCGACGTATCGAGATCATCCTCGCGCTTTTCAGCATTCATCAGGCCGGGACGTGTCACTTCGCCAACTCCTTCAACGCGAACCGGATCAGCGCCGATGTCCCCGCCTCGTCACCGAGCGATTGAACCGCCGCAGCAACAGCCGAAACCGCGTGCGATTGCGGATAGCCGAGATTGCTGAGCGCCGAAACCGCATCGGTCACAGGCTTCGCCGCCCCCTTCTGCCCGAGCGAGTCGGCCAGCGTCCTGACACCGAGATCAATACCCGTCATGGCGGGCGATTTGTCCTTCAATTCCGAGACGATCCGCTGCGCGAGCTTCGGCCCCACGCCCGGTGCCCTTGCCACCATCGCCTTGTCGCCCGTCCCGATTGCGGTCGCAATATCACCCGGAGTCATGATCGAGAGAATGGCCAGCGCCACTTTCGCACCCACGCCCTGCACGCTCTGCAACAGGCGGAACCATTCGCGTTCCTGCTCTGCCCTGAACCCGAACAGCCGGATCGCGTCCTCGCGCACCTGCGTGTCGATAAACAACACCACCGCCTCGCCCGAGGCCGGCAAATCCTGCAAAGTGCGGCTCGAGCATTGCACCACATAGCCGACGCCATGCACATCGATAATCGCGTGATCCTCGCCAACCCCGTCGACAACGCCCTTCAGTTTTCCGATCATGCCTTTGCTTTCATCGCGTTCTGCAATTTCTCGTTCACAAGCCCCGCCATCGCGCGCGCTTCGTCATCCTGTCGCTCTTCAAGCCCCGCCACGACACCTGCCCGATCCGCCTCCGAGCGGTTCTGGCTCACTTTCCATTTCCCGATGATCGCCGTGATCGCAATCTCGATCCCGACAATGCCGCGCACCTGCCCGTCAATAAACGGTGCCGGCGCATCATCCACCGCCCAAGGCTTTGGATAGCCGCCCTCCATCAGGTCTGTCAGGTCGCGGATCTGGCGGCCGATCCACTGCGCGTCATTCATCACACGCGCAACGCCCTGCACCTGCACCATCGCATAATTCCACGTCGGCACCACCTTGCCCGTCTCGCGCTTCGTCTCGTACCAGCCGGGATGAATATAATGCTGCGCGCCCTGAAACACGACCAGCACCTTCGATTTCCCGTCAAGTTCCTTCCATTGCGGGTTCGCCCGCGCCACATGGCAGCGCAGCACGCCCTGCTCGCCCGCTTCCGGATCAACCAGAAACGGCATCGGGTTCGCAATCACCCCCGAAGGACCGTTCGAAATCAGAAGTCCAAGCGGAAACGCCCGGATCAGCGCATGCTGCGTCGCGGGGCTGTCTTCGTTGAAATGGGGCGGCTGATACATAGTGGCTCTGAAGCGATGAGAACGAAACCGGAATATAGCCGGATTCGCCGGAAGAAACAGCCCCTAAAGCCCGGCAATTCGCGCCTTCAGGCCGCGATGTTGCGCATGGGTCAGCGCGATCGCCAACGCATCCGCGGCATCCGGCGTCTTCGCATCCGATTTCGGCAAAAGCACCTTCACCATCAGGTGAATCTGCCCCTTTTCGGCGTGGCCCGAGCCAACAATCGTCTTTTTCACAAGATTTGGCGCATATTCGCCCACACTCAGCCCCGCCAGTGCCGGCACCACCATCGCAATGCCGCGCGCCTGCCCGAGCTTCAACGTCGCCCGCTCATCCTTGTTGACGAAAGTTTCCTCAACGGCCGCCTCATCCGGCTGATACTGCCGGACAATCTCGCTTAACTGCTCGAAGAGATGCTTGAGCCGCTCGGCCATGTCCTGCTTCTCGTCGGATTTCACCGTCCCGCAGGCAACAAAACTCAGCCGCGACCCCTCCGCCTCGATCACCCCCCAGCCCATATTGCGCAAGCCGGGATCAACGCCGAGGATACGGATGGGTGCCATTTACCCGCCCAGCTTCGCCAGAAACGCATCCGAGAATTCAGCGTTCGAGTAAACCTTCTGCACATCGTCATTGTCTTCCAGCGCGTCGATCAGCTTCATGATCTTTTCCGCCGCCTCGTCATCCACCGCAATCATGGTTTGCGGACGCCAGACAAATTCCGCCTTGCGCGGTTCGCCGAACTTCTCTTCCAGCGCCTTGGCTACATCCCGCAGTGCTTCCATCGCGGTGATAACCTCGTGGCCGTCCTCCGACGTGCTCACATCATCCGCCCCGGCCTCGATCGCCGCTTCCATCATCGCGTCTTCGCTCGCGGCTGGCGCTTCGAATTCGATCTGCCCGACATGGTCGAACATGAACGAGACCGCGCCCGTTTCCGCGAGTGCCCCGCCTGATTTGGCAAAATAGGAGCGCACTTCCGGCGCTGTCCGGTTGCGATTATCCGTCAGCGCCTCGACAATCACGGCAACTCCGCCCGGCGCATAGCCCTCATAGCGGATTTCTTCGTAATTCTCGGTGTCACCGCCCAGCGCCTTCTTCACCGCGCGCTCGATATTGTCCTTCGGCATGTTTTCCGCCCGAGCCGCCTGGATCGCGGCACGCAGACGCGGATTCATATTCGGATCAGGCAGGCCCAGCCGCGCCGAAACCGTGATTTCGCGGGCGAATTTGGCAAACATGCGGGCGCGCACGGCATCCTGTCTGCCTTTGCGGTGCATGATGTTCTTGAATTTTGAATGGCCGGCCATGGATCAATCCTGTCGTGATGCTGTCATGCGCTTATAGAGCGCGTGATTTTGAAAATAAAGGTTCCGGCTCAGTCGCCCGAAGCATCCGTTTCCCAGAATTCCGGCACGGCGCGCGACAATCCCGGCCCCAGCCTCACAGGCGCGATCCGCTTCGCCAGACCTGTCCGGTCATCGGTTTCGACCGCCACGCCCGAAAGCGTCCCGACGCCATTGGCCGCCTCGAGCCGCGTTCCCGGTGTCTTCTCGACAAACCGGCGGATCGGCTCTTCCTTCACCATGCCCAGAATCGATTCGTAATCGCCCGTCATGCCGGCATCACTCATATAGGCCGTGCCGCCCGGCAAAATTCGGTGATCCGCCGTCGGCACATGCGTGTGCGTTCCCACCACAAGGCTCACCCGCCCGTCGAGAAAATACCCCATCGCCTGTTTTTCGCTGGTCGCTTCGGCATGCATATCGACAATCGCCGCATCGCAGACCGATCCGAGCGGACATTGCATCAATGCGCCATCCACCGCCGCGAACGGATCGTCGAGCGCGTCCATATAAAGCCGCCCCATCGCGTTCACCACAAACACCCGTGCCCCGTTATGGGTCTCGATCAAGGTCGCCCCGCGCCCCGGCGTCGAACTCGGATAATTGACCGGACGCAGCAACCGTTTCTGCCGCTCGATAAACACAAGCGCCTCGCGCTGGTCGAATGAATGGTTGCCAAGCGTGATCGCATCGGCACCCGCTGCCAGAATTTCCTCGCAGATCGTCTCCGTAATCCCGAATCCGCCTGCCGCGTTCTCGCCATTGATGATCACGCAATCGAGCTGCCACGCCTTCCGCAAGCCGGGCAAATGCTCCAGCACCGCCACACGGCCCGGCTTACCCACAATATCGCCCAAAAACAGCAATCGCATCGATTACACTCCGGTTTATTCCGCCGTTGCTCTACCACAGGCAACGCTCCCGCCGCCATGCCGCGCGCAAATTTTGCAACCCTTCGGAATCTTTAATCATTTTTTCGCCTGAATCGTGCGAAGAGTTACCTTGCCGCATTGATCAAATGATGGCGTTGGGTTAAATGCAATGCTTAGGCTGTTGCGATGCAAAAAGTGAGTTTGAAATGGCAGATCATGATCATGCGTCCCATTCCGGTTCGGCAATGGATTATCCGGAACATGAAAAGACCTATGAAAGGTTCGTCTCTTTCGCCAAATGGGGAACAATCGTTGTCATCCTCATTGTTGCGTGGATGGCGATCTTTATCGCTTGATGACATCTGAAAGCGGGGCCGGGCTCCCGCCCGGTTGCCGTAGCAGCCCGTCCGTGACGGATGAGAAAGGGTGGAGTGTTTTATGCGCATCGCAATTATTACGGAAACGGATCCGGTCGAAACCCGTGTCGCAGCCTCTGCTGAAACCGTTAAAAAGCTCGTAGCCCTCGGCGCCACCATCGCCGTGCAGTCGGGCGCAGGCACCCAGTCCGGCATGACGGATGATGATTTTGCCACCGCCGGTGCAACCATCGCAAAAACCGCCAAGGACGCGCTGAAGGATGCCGAAATCGTCCTCAAGGTCCGCAGGCCGTCTTCCGCAGAGATCAAGCTGATCAAAAAGGGCGCGCTCGTCCTCGCCATCATGGATCCCTATGATTCCGCCGAGGCGCTTGCCGCCATGGCAGCCGCTGGCCTCACCACCTTCTCGATGGAGCTCATGCCGCGGATTACCCGCGCGCAAGTCATGGATGTGCTCTCGAGCCAAGCCAATCTCGCGGGCTATCGCGCCGTCATCGACGCCGCATCTGATTACGGTCGCGGCATGCCGATGATGATGACTGCCGCGGGCACCGTTCCCGCCGCAAAAGTCTTCGTTATGGGCGCGGGCGTTGCAGGCCTTCAGGCGATTGCGACCGCGCGTCGTCTCGGCGCCGTCGTCACCGCCACCGATGTGCGCCCCGCCGCGAAGGAACAAGTCGCCTCTCTCGGTGCCAAATTCGTCGCCGTCGAGGATGAGGAATTCAAACAGGCCGAAACCGCCGCCGGCTATGCCAAGCCCATGTCCGCCGAATATCAGGCCAAGCAGTCGGAGCTCGTCGCGGCCCACATCGCCAAGCAGGATATCGTCATCACCACTGCCTTGATCCCCGGTCGCCCCGCGCCCAAGCTCGTTTCCGAGGCGATGGTCAAATCAATGCGCGCAGGCTCCGTCATTGTCGATCTCGCCGTCGAGCGCGGCGGCAATGTCGCCTTGGCCAAAGCGGGCGAGACGGTAATGACCGCCAATGGCGTCAAAATCATCGGCCATCTCAATGTTCCGGGCCGCGTGCCTGCCAGCGCTTCCGCACTCTATGCTAAAAACCTGTTCTCCTTCCTCGAAACCATGATCGACAAGACCACCAAGGCACTTGCGATCAATTGGGAGGATGAACTCGTCAAAGCAACCAATCTGACACGGGATGGCGCGATCGTGCATCCTGCCTTCCAGCCCAAGGCCTGACCAGCGAGGTTACCATGGCGACCGAGACCCTCAACGAACTTCAGGAAAAAGCATCCGCAGCGGCTAAACTCGCGCGCGAGATCGCCGAAATGTCGCAATCCTACGCCGAGCAACTCGGCTCGCTCGCGGGAGCCGCTGCCCATGGCGCGACCGGCGGCGCGGTTGATCCCTTCATCTTCGAACTCGCCATTTTCGCCCTCGCAGTGTTCGTCGGCTATTTCGTCGTCTGGTCGGTCACCCCGGCGCTGCACACCCCGCTCATGTCGGTCACGAACGCGATCTCCTCGGTCATCGTGGTAGGTGCCCTTCTGGCCGTCGGCGTCTCCGAGACGGCGGCGGGCGAGGCCAATGCCTGGTGGTCGCGGCTCGCCGGCTTCGGTGCCCTCATTCTTGCCAGCGTGAATATTTTCGGTGGCTTCCTCGTCACGCATCGCATGCTCGCAATGTACAAGAAGAAGGGCTGAACCCATGTCGGCAAACCTTACAGCCTTTCTCTATCTCGTTTCCGGCGCCCTGTTCATCATGGCGTTACGCGGTCTGTCCTCTCCGGCATCGAGCCGTCAGGGCAATATGTTCGGCATGATCGGCATGGCCATCGCCATGCTCACATCGCTCGCCTCCTCCCCGCCTTCCGGCTTGATCGGCTGGGTTCTGCTCATTCTCGGCCTCGGCATTGGTGGCGGCATTGGCGCGGTCGTCGCCCGCCGCATCGAAATGACAGCGATGCCGCAACTCGTCGCATTCTTCCATTCGCTCGTGGGTCTGGCCGCTGTCCTTGTCGCCTTCGGTGCCTTCCTCGCGCCTGAAGCCTTTCACATCGGCACAACGAATTCGATCCGCGCGGCAAGCCTCGTCGAAATGTCCATCGGTGCCGCCATCGGTGCCATCACCTTCACCGGCTCGATCATCGCCTTCCTCAAGCTCGATGGACGCATGAGCGGCAAGCCGATCATGCTGCCGCAACGCCACGTCATCAATATTGGTCTGGCAGCGGCACTTCTCCTGCTGATCATGCTGTTCGTCGCGACACAAAGCACGCTCCTCTTCGTGCTCATCGTCGTCGCCGCCCTGCTCATCGGCATTCTCTTGATCATCCCGATTGGCGGCGCGGATATGCCTGTCGTGGTCTCGATGCTGAATTCCTATTCCGGCTGGGCCGCTGCCGGCATCGGCTTCACATTGTCCAACATGGCGCTGATCATTACGGGCGCGCTTGTCGGCTCCTCCGGCGCGATCCTGTCCTACATCATGTGCAAGGCGATGAACCGCTCCTTCATCTCCGTCATCCTCGGCGGTTTTGGTGGCGATACAACTGCCTCTGGTGCCGGTGCCGTCGAAACCCGCCCCGTCAAGCAAGGCTCCGCCGAGGACGCCGCCTTCATGATGAAAAACGCCTCCAGCGTCATCATCGTGCCGGGCTACGGCATGGCGGTCGCGCAAGCCCAGCACGCGCTGCGCGAAATGGCCGATCTTCTAAAAAAAGAAGGCGTCGAGGTCAAATACGCGATCCACCCCGTCGCGGGCCGTATGCCGGGCCACATGAACGTCCTGCTCGCCGAAGCCAATGTCCCCTATGACGAGGTGTTCGAACTCGAGGACATCAACTCCGAATTCGCCCAGACAGACGTAGCCTTCGTCATCGGCGCCAACGACGTCACCAACCCCGCCGCCAAAACCGATCCGCAATCACCGATCTTCGGCATGCCGATCCTCGACGTCGAGAAGGCCAAAACCGTTCTCTTCATCAAGCGCGGCATGGGCTCGGGCTATGCCGGCGTCGAGAACGAGCTGTTCTTCAAGGACAATACCCTCATGCTCTTCGCCGACGCCAAGAAGATGGTCGAATCCATCGTTAAGGCCTTGGGGCATTAAGGCATAAGCTGAGAAAGATTTCAAAATCTGCCGGATAAATCATTTTCCGCCATGACGCCGCACCGCATCCTTCAGGATCTTGCCGATATGGGCCTCAGACAACATATCATCCGGGAAAATCTTGCTGTTCTCGAAAAGCTCGGCAATCTCGGCATTTCCCGCATCGAACTCTTCAAGCGTCTGCGGCACCTTGTATCGCCCGTCGGCAATCCCGATCCGGACCGGCTTCTTGGCAGCCAGCGGAACGATCCGGACAGCCGGCCGGCCAGCACGCGCGATAACAATCTCCCGCTCCGCGCCGCTCTCCACCGCATCAACAAGCTTCGAGAGATTGGACTTGGCATTCAGCATATTGACAACGCGCATGAAAGTCTCCCCTTCATCCCATCAGGAACGCATGCCTTTAATGATTTAGGTGTGTTATTCGTCGACTTCAATCGGCCTGTCCGGCACCCATAAATAGCCATCCGCATCGATGATGTAACATTCTCTCAATCCGTGCGGTTTATCAATCGAGCCAGCCAAAATGATGTATCCGAGCGCTCTGGCTTTCGCCTCCGCCACATCGGGGTCCACGCCGTGCAATCGCAATTAGGCACCAATGCCGCGCACATCGCCGGACGCCAGACTGCCGGTCAATGGATGATCGAGATAGGTGTGGTCAGCGTGCACCATCCATTCCGAATCTTTGCCCTTGATAACGGCAAAGTCTTCGTCTGAGTAAACGATAGTGGCCCCCAAAACCTCTTGAGCAAAGAGGCACGCCACTTGGACGTCGCGAACAATTAGATTGATGCTAAGACCAGAAAGTTGATGCCCATACTGGTGGGGTGGCATAAACGGGTCACCGATGCGTTTTTTCATTTCCATCTCCGATGAAACAGGATAATTGATATCAATGATATTCCGCAAGGTAAGTTAATGCTTCGTTGACTTAGGCTCAGGACTCATTGATTAGAGCCAGAAGATTACAGTTGCTGCGATGCAGATTGCGGACATGAAGGTATGAGCGCACCTATCATAACGGGTGTGGATGCGCCTCCAATCTTTCAACCGACCAAACATGTTCTCGATCTTGTGCCT
>CAMCXA010000027.1 GCA_945883115.1 Alsobacter soli | reverse complement strand
TGATGGCACTTTCCGCCCTTGGGACGTTGATCTGGCGGCATCCTTTGGCGGACGTATCAGCGAAAGCGCTTTTGCCGATCGGGATGGCATTCACCTTCATCTGTCTCGTGACGGGGTCCTTCTGGGGGCGCCCCATGTGGGGAACATGGTGGGTGTGGGATGCGCGGCTGACGTCTGTGCTAATCCTGTTTCTGATTTATTGCGGTATCATGGCTTTGTGGAATGCGTTTGAGGATCCCGCCCGTGCCGGTCGCGCGGTCGCAATCATGACATTGGCAGGTGCCATCAATATCCCGATCATCAAGTTCTCAGTCGACTGGTGGAACACACTCCATCAGCCTGCCAGCGTGTTCCGAATGGGTGGCCCTTCGATCCACCCGACCATGCTTTGGCCGTTGCTGGTCATGGCTTCAGGGTTCCTGTTGCTGACAATCGCCCTGCAATTGAACGGCATGCGCACGGAGATTCTTCGTCGTCGGATCAGGACACTGAGCTTGATGGCGACGCAACCCGACGTTTCGAGAGGGCATCTCCATGGATGATCCCAATATAGGCTTCGTGATCGCGTCTTATGCAGTTGCAGTGACTGTGCTTACGGCGCTGATTATTGCGAATGTTGTCAGCTATCGCATTGAGAAACGGACAATCGCGAGGTTTGAAGAGGCCGGCATTCGTCGCAGGTCGGATTCGGCTAAGACATGACAGGCGTATGGTTCCGCCGACGCATAGGGGTGTTTGTGCCACTTGCGGTGTTTGTTGCTTTGGCCGTGTTGTTTTTCGTTCGCCTTGCCGGTCCTGCACCGGGAAACCTGCCGTCAGCGCTTGCAGGCAAGCAAATCCCCGATTTCTCGTTGCCGCCGCTCGATGGACTGATGCAGGATGGTGTTCAGGTTCCGGCACTTTCCGCTAGCAGTCTCAAAGGGCGCATCAGCATCGTCAATATATGGGCGTCGTGGTGCGGCCCCTGCCGCGAAGAGCATCCGTTCCTTGTGACGCTTTCCAAGAACACACAGATTAACCTGGTCGGGATCAACTACAAGGATGACCCTGAAAACGCACGGCGTTTTCTCGGGACCTTCGGCAACCCGTTTTCAGCTGTCGGACGCGATTCCGCCGGAAGAACTGCAATAGACTGGGGCGTTTACGGCGTGCCCGAAACCTTCATTGTCGCAGCCGATGGCACGATCCTCTATCGCCATGTCGGCCCGTTGACCGCGGAGGCCATCGCGGGTCCGATCCAGAACGCGATCGAGAAAGCTGTCGCGCTGCGCTAGAGTGTTTCGTCTTTGGGCGGATTGCTGTGTTTCAGGATCACCGGCGTCTGCGAGAGCGCGAAGATAATCGTGATCGGCATGATCCCGAACACTTTGAACCCGACCCAGAATTCCGTGCTTTGCGTGCGCCAGACGATCTCGTTGATCACGGCGAGGACGAAGAAAAACAGGCCCCAGCGGAGGGTAAGCTGTTTCCAACCCTCGTCGGTCAGGTCCAAAACGGTATCGAGTACAATGGCGAGGAGGGATTTTTTGAAGAATAATCCGCCAATCAGAATGATACCGAACAGGCTGTTGACGATTGTCGGCTTCACTTTGATGAAGGTTTCATCGTGCAACCAAAGGGTCAATCCACCAAAGATCACAACAACACCGGCCGAGACGAGGGGCATGATCGGGAGATGGCGGGTCAGCGCATAGGAGACGGCAAGTGAGGCAACCACCGCAGCCATGAAGATGCCGGTCGCCGTAAAGAGATCGGCCCGCTGGTTCGTGATGAAAAACACGACCAAGGGACCCATTTCAAGCGCAAGCCGAACAGCAGGATGGAGGGGCTTTCGCACCGGAGACATATCGGATGAAGGCATATCTATAACCTTTTCGCGGGCGATCTCTTTGCAAGCAAGTTGCCGTGCCCTAATGTGTCGCCTTCTAACCCATACAGAGTCAAATTCCCACCCTTTCTAAGCGTACATTCCGAGGTTTCATGTCCAGTCCGTTCGCCATTCCTCCAGAAAAGCTCACCACGCTGGCGATTGAAGGGTTGGACGCGGTTTTCCCGGTCAATCGCGTTTACTGTATCGGGCGGAATTATGCCGCCCATGCACGCGAGATGGGGGGTGATCCGACACGCGAGGCACCATTCTTTTTCATGAAGCCGGCTGATTCGGCTGTTTCCTGCCCGTCAGACCTTCGGGTTGATCTTCCCTATCCGACCATGACCGAATCCTATCATTTCGAGGCAGAAATGGTTGTGGCGCTCGGCAAAGGCGGGCAGAACATCGCTGAATCCGATGCGCTCGCACATGTTTTCGGGTACGGAGCCGGGCTAGATATGACGCGCCGTGACAGACAGGATGAGGCCAAGGCAGCACGACGGCCCTGGGAAGTGGGCAAGTGCGCCGACCATTCTGCCCCTGTCGGGCTTCTTCGGCGCGCCAGCGAGATCGGCCATCCCGAGCATGGCACCATCAGACTGGATGTTGACGGTCAGGTGCGCCAGCAAAGTGTCTTGGAAGCGATGATCTGGCGGGTGCCTGAGCAGATTGCGATCCTGTCGCAGTTTTTTACGCTTAAGGCGGGTGATTTGATTTTCACCGGAACGCCCGAAGGCGTCGGAGCAATCGAGCGGCTTGAGACGATCAAGGTCGAGATTGAGGGTCTCGCGCCGCTCATGGTCCGATATGTTTAACGATAATTTTCAAGAAACGACATGTGATGCCAATGCCTGATTTCATTCCCTCCATTGGCACGATCCTCGGCTTCTCGCTGGCATCGTTTTTACTCTCGATCACACCCGGTCCCGATATGGCCCTGTTTTTGGCGCGAACGGTAGGCGGCGGGCGAAAATTGGGCTTTGCGGCGATGTTTGGTGCATCGACAGGATTGGTTTTTCACGCTCTGCTCGCGGGTTTGGGGCTATCGGCCTTGCTCGCTGCGTCCGAAACCGCGTTTTTAGGCGTGAAGATTGTGGGCTGTCTCTATCTCTTATGGCTTGCCGTTCAGGCGGTGCGACATGGCTCGGGGTTCAGCATCGAACCGGGTACGGGAGATGCGCATGGCGTCCTGAAAACCTATCTGACAGGGTTGGGGATCAACCTCACCAATCCCAAAGTCATCGTATTTTTTGTCACGTTTTTACCCCAGTTCGTGAGTGCGAGCGATCCGGCGGCTTCTGGCAAGCTCTTATTTCTGGGATTATTCTTTTTGGTCATCGGTATCCCGACCAACGGAGCGATTATTCTGGTGGCCGAGCGCTTTGCAGGCTTTATGCAATCATCACCGCGGGCCATGCGGATCTTCGATTATTGCTTTGCCGGCATTATGGGCGCCTTTGCGCTCAAGCTCCTGTTGACGCAGGGGCGATAACTACTCAATCGTCGTCGGAAAGCGCATAGACCCCTTCCGCGCCGATGCCGGAATCGAGCATCAGTCGGGTGCGGGCGCGCAGCTTTTCCGTTTCGCTCTTCAGTTGACCACAGGCGGCGAGAATATCGCGCCCGCGTGGCGTGCGGACGGGTGACGCATAGCCGGCGTTGAACACAACATCCGAGAATTGCTCGATCCGGCCCCAATCGGAGCAGGTATATTTGCTGCCCGGCCAAGGGTTGAAAGGGATCAGGTTGATCTTTGCGGGAATGCCCTTGAGCAAACGCACCAATTCCCGCGCATCGGCGAGGCTGTCATTGACACCATCGAGCATAACATACTCGAAGGTGATACGCCGTGCATTCGAGACGCCTGGATAGGCACGGCAGGCATCAAGCAAGTCGGCAATCGGGTACTTCTTGTTGATCGGCACAAGCTCGTTGCGCAAATCGTCCCGAACCGCATGCAGCGATATGGCAAGCATGGAGCCGATTTCCTCGCCTGCGCGCGGAATCATCGGTACAACGCCCGAGGTTGACAGCGTAATCCGCCGCCGAGAAATCGAGAGGCCTTCGCCGTCAGACGCGATCCCCATCGCGTCACGAACATTATCAAAATTGAAGAGTGGTTCCCCCATCCCCATCAGAACAATGTTCGAAACGGCGCGCTCGGCATTGGGCGTAATACCTGATGCGGAACGTGTCATGCCGGGCCAGTCGCCCAATTGATCCCGGGCTATGATGAGTTGGGCGATGATTTCGGCCGTCGTGAGGTTGCGAACCAGCTTTTGCGTTCCCGTATGGCAGAACGAGCATGTCAGCGTGCAACCGACTTGGGACGAGATGCACAGCGTGCCGCGCGACGATTCCGGAATGTACACGGTTTCGATCTCGGCACCGCGATCATGCTTGCCGTGCGACGGCATCCGGATCAGCCATTTGCGGGTGCCATCAATCGAGATTTGCTCCGAAACGATTTCGGGTCTGGCGAGTGTGAAATGCTCCGCAAGCGTCGTGCGCATCGTTTTCGACACGTTGAGCATCGCGTCAAAATCTTGTGCACCGCGATGATAGATCCAGTGCCAGAGCTGGCTGGCGCGCATACGGATTTCGCGCTCGGGGACGCCGATGTCCTTGAGCTTTTCGGCAAGCAAAGAACGAGTCAACCCCACAAGCGAAGGACGCTCACCGCCAAGGTGAAGGTTTTCGACAGCAATTTCGGCAGATTTTTCAATGCCGTCGAAAGCACCGGGAACCGGAGGACTTGACACGGGCTTATCTTCTATCAGCGTTGAATGAGGCATGCCTCGCTTCTAGCGGTTCCCTGCAAAGAAAGCCAGACACAATGGCCGCAATCAATGCGGATCAATCAAGGACACTCTTTCCGCGCGCGGTCCAAAGCCTGCGTAAAGCCGCTCAACACATAATTGTCTGTGAGTGCATTGCCACGCCGCGAGGTAGCCTTGAACGAGAGGGACTGGCTCTTTTTCATTAATTCGACCAGAGCGCCATCATCCTTGGGGTTTTTCAGCCATGAGGCGTCCGTCTTTGTGCGCACCGGAAAGGACGTCTTGCCAATCACAACTTGTGCATCCACGCCCTCTTTGGCTGGAAAGCCAAGAACGAAGCTGACTTCATTCCGGACATTATCCTGAGGTCGTGTAGAAACAAACAGGAATGCCGGGTCACGATTGAGCTTAACGCCGTTGATTGCGTCGGGCACGCGCTCCTTGGGCTGTGACAGAACGTAGCAAACGCGACCGTTCGCCGTATCTGACATGAATGCCCCCCAAGCGCCGAACGTGCCAAGTTGCGCGGCCTGCGGCTGCGCCGGTGCCGCCGGAGCCTGGGTAGGCTTGGCAGTCTTTGTCTGAGCATTGGAAATGCCCGAAAGACCTCCGATGCCAAGCAAGGTTGCGATGAGCAAAGGTAGTCTTCTGAATGTCGAATACCGAATCATGATCGGATTATACTCCCGATTGGACCGCAACATGATCTGCGGGATACCCTAATCAAAGGTATATGCAAACTGAAAATCGTCAAAACAGTGGCAAGACAGCAAACTAGGCTGTACAGTGAAACTTGGGCGAAGCAGCTTTGTTTTACAAAAATGTGTTGCGTATTCGTCATTTAGCACTGAAATCGACCTGTCTTGGCAATTTGAAGGACGACCATTGGCGACCCAAGCGGAACTTGCTGCCCTTGTAAAATCTGTCGCATTAGACAGGGACAGAGCGGCTTTTACCCAACTTTTTGATTATTTTGGACCTCGGCTCCAAGGCTATCTGATTCGCCTTGGCTCTGATTCGGGGACAGCCGAAGAGATCATGCAGGATGCGATGGCGACGCTTTGGAATAAGGCGGCGATGTTTGATCCTGAGAAATCGGCTGTCGCGACGTGGCTCTATCGCATTGCACGCAATCGGCGGATTGATGGACTGCGGCGGGATCGTCTCGACTATTTCGATCCGATGGACGCCCCCGAAGTAGCTTCCGATGAACCGAATGCCGATGAGCAGATTGACCTGAATTACAAGGAAGAGCGCATCCGCGACGTGCTGACCCATCTGCCACCGGATCAACTGGCTCTTGTCCGTCTGGCATTTTTTGATGGGCTGTCGCATAGCGAAATCGCGGAACGCATGAAACTGCCTCTTGGAACAGTCAAATCCCGTATTCGATTGGCTTTTAACCGTTTGCGCCGTGGACTTGAGGCAGATGGCGTTAAAAGCGCGATCTAAAAAGTACCATCTGCCTTGCCTATTCAGGAATGTTCGGCAAATCGGTTCATCGCCTGAGCTAATTTGACATCAAGCTCGGTTAATCCGCCCGCATCATGGGTCGTCAGCGTCACATCCACCGTGCGGTACACATTCGACCATTCGGGATGATGATCGAGTTTCTCGGCCATCATGGCAACCCGCGACATGAACCCGAAGGCGGCGTTGAAATCCTTGAACAGAAAGCGCTTCTGGATTGCATCGCGTCCCGCCACCTCGACCCAGCCGGAAAGTTCTGCAAGTGCAGTCTTGCGCTCATCACTTGTCAATTTGGTGGCCATACGCGCATTCTTTCGATCATCCGAAACGGAGATGTTTTTCCTGGGCCCGTTGTTGTTCAAACGGATAGATGGCTTCTATCAGATAGGGTCCACCTCCGGTAGTGGCGCGGGATGAAAACATCACAAAGTCCTGAACACCGAACCGGAGCGGTGGAAAATGCCCAAGACTGCCCAGATAACTTGCCAATTGGAACGGCGAGATATTTCTCAGGCGGGCCAAAGTAACATGTGGCGTGAATTTTCTTGTCTCGGGGGGTAACCCGATACGACGCATCAAGCGCTCGTGCTCTGCCTGCAACTCCATAAGGGCCGGCGTTGGAACAACGCTCGCGACAAGGGCGCGCGGACGATCACCTCCAAAGGCTGTCAAACCATCAATCTGCACGTCGAACGGAGCACGTTTGATCTGCCCAAGGATGGCAAGGGCATCTTGTGCAGTCGCCTCGTCGATATCGCCAAGAAAACGCAGCGTAATATGGTAGGTATCAGGTGTCATCCATCTGGCACCATGAAGGCCACCGCGAAGCATTGCGAGCGTTGAAGAGAGTGACTCGGGTAATTCAAGGCCGGTGAAGAGGCGGGGCATGAACTCCTCCTGTATCGGTCAAGACAATTTTGCATCTGCAATTTGTTTATATCGAGAATGCAACACAGGCGAAAGCGATTCTCAAGTGCGGTAAAGTATCATTTCAAATGGCTGATAGCGGCTTTCATGACCGCAGGGTTTTCCGGAACGTGCGATTTTCGACGTAAAGCAGACCGAGTCCGCTGAGAAGAATGAGGCCAGCGCCAAAGAAAACGTGCTCCGCCGGCCAATCGTGCCAGATCAGATATCCCCAGGCAAAAGCCCAAACCAGTGTTACGTATTCAAAAGGTGCCACCGCTGAGGCCGGGGCAAGGCGATATCCTTCGAACAGAAAATACTGTCCCAACCCGCCGACCCCTCCGAGGGCGATCATTAATCCGATGCTGAACAGATCTGGTGTGACCCAGACGAAAGGCAGCATGATGCCACATGCCACAATGAAAAGGCCGTTGCTGGCGATCATCAGTGTCATAGTCGTCTCGGTCCGGCTGATCATCCGCACGAGAATATTCGTCCACGCCCAGCAGAACGCCGCGATCAATGTCAGGAATATGGGCAGAATTTCCGTTGTTCCGGAGGGATTGGCGGCGATCATGACACCGATAAAGCCGATCAGAGTTGTGGCCCAGCGGGCGGCACCAACAGTTTCCTTCAAGGCGAAAACCGACATCAAGATAACAAAGATCGGCGTTGAAAAATAAATTGTGACAAGTTCGGCCAGGTGCAGTGATTTTGCTGCCGTGAAATAGGATATCCATGCGGCGAGTATTAGTGCGGAGCGGATCAGGAGCGCGTTGCGGCTTGGTCCGGTGAAGATCGACGGAACGGATCGCGGACCCGCAATCATCAGAGCAAATACAATAATCACAAGACTACGGACGAAAAGAATTTCCCAGACGGGTAAGGACATCACGAGCCATTTGACGATGGCGTCCTGCAACGAAAAAATGCTGAAACCTGTCATTGCATAGGCAATGCCGGAGAGTGTCCGAGCCGACTGAGGATCTGAATCTGGTGTCGGCATGGAAATGGACGATCAAGCGTGACTGATAATCCGTGACACTAGGCCGTACAAAAGGGCTTCACAACCGAAATATTGGTCATTCCATTCCGGCAAGAGACGTTGATCGAACGGGAATAGCCGAAGGCAGAACGACATTGATTGTCGAAATCGCGTGTTCATGCGAGGAAAATTCGCGCCCGTCGAGCGAAACAGCACCATGCACATCAGACTCGAAGCGATATCCGTGCTTCACAGGGATGAGAATTCCGACACGCTCTCTGCCACGGGTCAAAAGCAAAGCTGAATGGTGGTGAGACCTCTTGAGAGCGTTGGCAATTGCTGCCTCCAGTCTCCCGCGAAACCGGTGAAAAAAATTGATGACGCCAGCTTTGTCTCGTCCTGCCATGATCATGATGTCTATCAATTCGTTCGATGCTGATGATGTATACTAAGTACGAAACGTTCTTTATGTCAAACATAATACGTAAAATAAAGATAATAAAAATAAATCACATTTTATTGTGTATAAATAACATCGCGGATATCGTTCGTCATGTGATGCTCGCCCCTTGGTTCCATGATTTTTCAACAGAGGGAGCCAGTTCTGTCGTGGCGATGTCATCATGGTTCATTTAGGCTATACTGCATCGTTCGCGCGGAGAGAGGAGAGAATCGTTATGACACGTCCATTTCGCGGCCCTGCGGGCCAGGAAACAACGCCCTATCTCCTCACACCAGGCCCGTTGACCACAACGCCTGCCGTCAAAGAAGCGATGCTGCGCGACTGGGGTTCATGGGACGCGGATTTGCGCGCTATTGTGGCGGGCATTCGCGATCATTTGCTGGAAATTGCCGACGCCTCCAACGGGTTTGAGTGTGTATTGCTGCAAGGTTCCGGCTCCTACGGTGTCGAGGCGGCGCTTGGTTCTTTCGCGCCGAAGGACAGGAAAACCTTGATGCTGACCAATGGGGCCTATGGCGAGCGTGCGATTAAAGCCCTCGGCTACATGAACCGCGGTTTCATCAGCTATGAGACCGACGAACTGGAAGCGCCATCCGCGGACGAGGTAGCAGCACTGCTCAAGGCCAATGCCGATATTGGCGCGGTGTTTATGGTCCAGTGCGAAACCACAAGCGGCATCGTCAACCCGATCGAAGATATAGCGGCCGTCGCTCAAAAGGCTGGTTGCGTCGTGATCCTGGATGCCATGTCCAGTTTTGGCGCCATGGATATTTCGATGAAGCGCATGGGGATAGATGTCGTGATTTCCTCCGCCAATAAATGCATCGAGGGTGTTCCGGGCTTTACCTATATCATCGCCCGGCGTGATCTACTTGAAGCATCGCAAGGCCACTCGCATTCGCTGGCGCTCGATCTCTACGAGCAGTGGTCCTCTATGCAGAAGAGCGGCCAGTTCCGCTTTACGCCGCCAACCCACACCTTGGTCGCTTTCGCTGTGGCGCTTGAGCAGCATGCGGCGGAAGGTGGCGCTCCGGGGCGTCTCGCGCGTTACAAGAAGACAGCAAAGACACTGCGCGACGGTATGAGGCGCATCGGACTTTCACCGCTTCTCGGCGACAATGAAACCGGCCCGATCATCCAGACTTTTGCCACGCCACGGGATCCGAAATTTGATTTCACGACGTTTTACGAGGGTTTGAAGCAGCGCGGCTTTATCATCTATCCTGGAAAACTCACCAAGAAGCCGAGTTTCCGCGTCGGCAATATGGGCGCACTCGATTGGGAAGTTATGGAAATGCTCGTCGATGCTACCGAAGCCACGCTCAAAGAAATGGGCGTTTCCGATCTCACGCCTGCGGATTGAATGACAATGAGCAAAGCCCCGATCACCGTTAATGGCCGTATCTTCAACTGGCCGAAGCGCACCCTCGTCGTCATCTGCCTCGATGGTTCCGAGCCTTCCTATACGGACGAAGCCCGCAAGCGCGGCCTCATGCCCAATCTCGAAAAATTGATTGCCAAGGGTGGCGAATACCGAGCTGACAGTGTGATCCCGAGCTTCACCAACCCGAATAACCTCTCCATCGTCACCGGGCGGCCGCCTGAGGTGCATGGCATTTGCGGAAATTATCTGATCGACCCGGATACAGGTCTTGAGACGATGATGAACGACCCGAAATGGCTTCGCGCACCCACCATTTTTGCTGAATTCCAGAAAGCCGGTGCGCGGATTCTGATGGTGACGGCGAAAGACAAACTGCGATTGCTGTTGTCCAAAGGCCTTGTTTTTGACGGGTCCGCCATCGCGTTTTCATCCGAGAAGGCCAATCTTGCGACCATTGCGGCGAACGGCATTGCCGACCCGTGCACCGCATGGGGTATGGCGTTGCCGGATGTCTATTCGGGCGCACTCTCGGAGTTCGTTTTCGCTGCCGGCGCGAAATTGATCCCCGAGATGAAGCCCGATCTCGTTTACCTCTCGACGACAGATTTCATCCAGCACAAATTCGGCCCCACAGAGCAGGGTGCGCTGGAGTTCTATGCCATGTTTGACCGCTATGTCGGCGAACTGGATGCGCTTGGCGTGTCGCTGATCATCACCGCCGATCACGGCATGAATGACAAGCACACACCTGACGGCAAGCCGGATGTGCTCTATTTGCAGGATGCGCTCGATACCACATTCGGCGCGGGCAAAACCAAGGTCATCCTGCCCATCACCGACCCTTATGTTGTGCACCACGGTGCGCTCGGGTCCTACGCCGCGATCTATCTCTATGGCGCCGAAGCCTCCGCCGTTGGCCAGTATGTTCGCGGGTTGTCGGGCATCGACCTCGTGCTGGAAAAGGCTGACGCCTGCGTCCGCTTCGGCTTGCCGCCGGACAGGACAGGCGATCTTGTCGCCATTTCGGGTGGTCCGAACAAATCGAAAGTCATTGGCACCTCGGCAAACGCACATGATCTCTCAGGCCTCGACGTGCCCTTGCGATCGCATGGCGGTTTAACCGAGCAGCGCGTGCCATTTTTCATCAATAGCCCGGTCAGCACCCTTCCTGAGGGGTTACGAAATTTCGACGCGTTTTTCGTCGGCTGCAATAGCGTGGAGTACTCATGAGCAAGATCATCAAAGGCGCGATGCGCATTGGCGGCAAGGACGTGTCAACCGATGCAGTCGTCAACGTCCATTACCCCTATACCAACGCCATCATTGGAACTGTCCCCGCGGGCCGCGCTGAACACGCCCGCGAAGCGTTCCGGATTGCCGCAAATTATAAGCCGAAGCTGACACGCTATGAACGCCAGAAAATCCTGTTTCGCACCGCCGAGTTGATCAATGCGCGTAAAGAGACGCTTGCACCGCTAATCACAAGCGAACTCGGTATTTCGATCAAAGACTCGCTTTACGAATGCGGCCGTGCCTATGATGTGTTCATGCTGGCAGGCCAGCTTGCCATCCTTGATGACGGGCAGATTTTCTCCTGCGACCTCACCCCGCATGGCAAGTCACGTAAAATCTACACGAAGCGCGAGCCGGTTCGGGCGATCTCCGCCATCACCCCGTTCAACCATCCGCTCAATATGGTGTCGCACAAGCTGGCCCCCGCCATTGCCACCAATAATTGCGTCGTATGCAAGCCGACCGAACTGACGCCTCTTACCGCCATCGCGCTGGCAGATATCCTCTATGAGGCGGGTTTGCCGCCCGAAATGGTACAGATGGTCACGGGATTGCCAGATGATATCGGCGACGAAATGGTCACCAATCCGGATATTTCGCTCATCACCTTCACCGGCGGCGTCAAAGTTGGCAAACTGATCGCGGCGAAAGCGGGCTACAAGCGCGCCGCCCTTGAGCTTGGCGGCAATGATCCGCTGATCATCTGCGATGATCTTTCCGACGACGATCTCGATAAAGCAGCGGAGCTCGCCGTTCAGGGCGCGACAAAAAACTCGGGCCAGCGCTGCACCGCCGTAAAACGTATTCTGGTCATGGAGCGCGTCGCCGATGCCTTCGTTGAAAAGGTTCTCGCCAAAGCCAAAAAAATCAAATTTGGCGATCCGATGAACCCCGATACCGATCTTGGCACTGTGGTGCATGAACAGGCGGCTGCCCTTTTTGAGCGGCGTGTGTTGATGGCAGAAGAACAGGGCGCAAAAATTCTCTACCATCCGAAGCGCGAAGGCGCGTTGCTGCCGCCCATCGTCGTCGATTTCGTACCGCATGGCTCGGAACTCGTTCTGGAAGAAACGTTCGGACCAATCATCCCGATCATCCGCGTGCCGAACGATGTCGCAAAAGTCATCGAGATTTCAAACTCGACCGCCTTTGGCCTGTCCTCTGGCGTCTGCACCAACCGGCTCGACCGGATCACCGCCTTCATCGAGGGGCTTGATGTCGGCACCGTGAATATCTGGGAAGTGCCGGGCTACCGGATCGAGATGTCTCCCTTCGGCGGCATCAAGGATTCCGGCAATGGCATCAAGGAAGGCGTTCTTGAGGCGATGAAATTCTTCACCAATGTGAAGACCTATTCGCTGCCTTGGCCGGTGTGAGACGGGGTTGAGTCGTTGGTCTCTTCGCGTTACCATTTACGCGAAAACGGAGTTTGCCCATGAAACCTTCCGAAGCATTAGCGCGTCATCGGATCAAAATTCGTGAAGCGGCCGGGCGGTTTCCGGTCGCAAACCCGCGGGTCTTCGGGTCCGTTGCACGCGGTCATGACCAATCAAACAGCGATCTTGATATTTTGGTTGATGCTTTGCCGGGAGCCACCATGTTTGATCTCGGTGGATTACAGTTTGAACTTGAAGAGCTACTGGGATGTCGCGTCGATGTTCTCACGCCTGGTGATCTCCCGCTCGCAATCCGTCAAAAAGCTGAGTTGGAGGCGGTGTTGGTTTGATGCAAGATCGGCTGGCTCTCGCTCTCGATCCGATGGTGTATGCCGCCGAATTGGCGGTGACCGATGTCGAAGGGCTTGATCGTGATAGCTTTTATGCAGATCAAAAAACACAATAGGCGGTTATTCTCAATCTGTTGATCATCGGCGAAACTGCCGCTCGGATCATGACACTCCTCGAGGCTGATCATCATCTTTTTGATGAACTTCCCCTTCGCAACATGAAAGGAATGCGCAACAGAATTGCCCATGGCTATTTCGATATGAACCTTGCGGTTGTTTGGGATACCGTGGATACGGCAATTCCTGATTTAATTCTGCGGTTACGAAAATTAATTTCCATTCGCCAGAAGTGACAGCACTCACTGGCCTATCAGTAATCCGCCGAACACCGTTACAAAAATCACCAAGGTTGTTCCCACGATAATTGTAATATGGCGCCATCCGACGCTCAATATGGCTGAAACGGATGTGCCGAGCCCGAGTGCCGCAATGGCAATCAGCAAGCCCCAGCGTGCGAAATCACTGACGATGCTGCGCAGCTCCGCCGGAACAATTCCGGTGCTGTTAATCAGTGCCAACACAAGAAACATAATTGCAAATACCGGCACGGGAACTTTGCCGCGTTTTGCCTCGCCGGTACCGCGCGCAAACCAGAAGCCGATCGCGAGCACGACGGGGAGCAGAAGAAATACGCGAAAAAGCTTCACAATAACGGCTGACGCACCTGCCGTCTCTGAGACGGAATAGCCGGACTGGACCACCTGAGCGACGTCATGGATTGTCGCGCCTAGCAGAATTCCTGTCGTGCGATCATCAAACCCCGCAAGCGACGCCAGCATCGGATAGACAATCATAGCAATGGTTGAGAGCGCATTGACGGCGAGTACAACCAACACCGTGTCAGAATCCCGCTTCGGATAATTCGGCACGACGGTCGAAATAGCAAGCGCTGCGGACGCCCCGCAGACCGCTGTTGCCCCGCCGGCAATTGCGCCGTAAGCCGCATCGCGTCCGAAAAACCGTGCAAAGGCAAAGCCTGAAACGATTGTCGCGGCCATCGATAGGATCACGATCAAGGCTGTCATCGGGCCGAGCGCGATAATGTCCGCGAGAACAATTTTCAGGCCAAGACAAGCAATCGCGATCCGAAGCAATTTCTTGACCGAAAACGTCACCCCCGGCTGGATGATGGGGGATCGCGTCAGCGGATGAAACGCCATCCCCAAAAACAGCACAATAACCACTGCCGGAATGATGATCGGACGGCCGGTCAAGGTCGTGATCAATCGCCCGAGGAGCGGCTCAAGCAACACAGACATTGCAGCAAGCGCCAGGGATATTCCCACGCCCGAGGTCATCCGGATAACGAATTCAAAGGCACGGGTGATGAACGGCGAGGTCTTGTTCACTGAATCGTTCACCGTTCGGTTCCCGTTACGAGGGCTGCGTCTTGTTCGATCAAAGTGCGCGCAGCGTCGTGCGCATCACGTCGATCATCTGGTCGATATGGCCTGTTTCCATGACGAAAGGCGGAGCCACAACGGCTGCATCACCCGTTGTCTTGATGTGCAAGCCACTTTCGAACATTCGCTTTTGCCATTGATAACCGCGCTGGCCCGGGCCACCCATCGGCGCGACATCGACGCCACCCATCATGCCATAGCCGCGAATATCGGTGACAATCGGTACGTCTTTCAACGAAAACAGACCTTCGAGGAAATAGGCGGACATTTGCGCGGCGCGTTCGAACAAGCGCTCGTCCTCGTAGATTTTGAGTGTTGCAAGTGATGCAGCGCAAGCGGCCGGATGAGCGGACCATGTGTAGCCATGGAAGAATTCGGTGACATTATCGGGTGCCGACGCCATGATCGTGTCGTGGATATCGCGGCTTGCGGCGACTGCGGCCATAGGCTGCGCACCATTGGTAATGGCCTTGGCCATCGTGATGATATCCGGTTTGACGTTGAAGCTGTGGGTTGCGAACGAGCGTCCTGTCCGGCCAAAACCGGTAATAACTTCGTCAAACACAAGAAGAATACCGTGCTGTGTGCAGAGTTCCCGCAGACGCTTCAGATAGCCCTTCGGCGGAACGAGCGTGCCGGTCGATCCCGCAATCGGCTCGACAAAAACAGCTGCAATGTTTTCGCCACCATAATTGGCGATAATGCGCGTCAGATCCTCGGCGAGGTCCAGGCCATGATCACCTTCACCAATGGCGAATTTGTTCTCCGGAATATGGGTGTGACGCATATGCACCGCGCTTGGCAGCGAATTGCCGAAAGCGCGCCTGTTATTGACCATGCCCGAAAGCGCGACACCACCAAAATTCACGCCATGATAGGCGCGCTCGCGCGACACAAACATCTGCCGGTTGCCCTGGCCACGAACGCGATGATAATTCAACGCCATCTTCATCGCCGTCTCGACCGCTTCGGAACCGGAATTCACGAAGAAGATCCGATCAAGCCCTTCCGGCATCATGGCCGCAATCTTGTCGGCAAGCTCAAACGTCTTGTCGTGACCTCTGAGAAAACTCGGAGTGAAGTCGAGTTCGGAAAGCTGCTTGTAAACGGCTTCCGCAATCTCGCGCCGGCCATGCCCCGCAGGCGTCGTAAACAAACCCGATGAACCGTCGAGGATTTTCTTGCCTTCGCGATCATAATAATAGACGCCCTCGGCCCGGACAAACATTTTCGGGTCCTGCTTGAAGTCACGATTGGCGGTAAACGGCATCCAGTGGGTAGCCATCGACGGGTTGCCTGAAGCGTGTGAGTCATGCGTTGCCATGATCTGTCCTTTTCAAGGGGATAAATTTCGTACAATCTGGTACCATCAAACGCTGAACGCGTGAATTGGGTAGAGCCAGAGGGGCTGTTTCGCTTGGAACACGGTACCAGAATATCCGCTACATCCCCGACCGCCAATGATTTTGGCGGCGATGAACCCGTTATCTGGGATTCTTTATTCCGCAGTTTTTCGCATGGTGGACGTTCGCTTCAAGTCCAGATCAGGCAGATGATTGTCGCCGCCATCGAGCAGGGCCGCCTGCCTGCAGGTGCCCGCATGCCGTCGAGCCGGGAACTGGCAACGATCCTTTCCGTCGCGCGAAACACGGTTGTGCTGGCCTATCAGCAATTGGTCGACGAAGGGTTCCTCGAGAGCCGCGAACGTAGTGGCTACTTCGTTGGTGCAGCGTTTCAACCGCAGGCGCGAACGCCGGGTAACCTGTCGCGCGGAGATAGCCACGCCGGATCACCCGCGTGGGACGGGCGGTTCACGATGACACCGTCGACCCGTCGTAATATCGTGAAGCCGAAAGAATGGCTTCGATATCAATACCCTTTTCTCTATGGCCAATTTGATCCGAGCCTCTTTCCCACGAATGATTGGCGGGAATGCGCGCGCGGCGCGTTGAGCGTGCTTGAAATCCATAATTGGGCGCGGGATCTGGTCGATGGTGATGATCCGGAACTGATCGACCAATTGCGCCTTCACGTTTTGCCCCGGCGCGGCATCTGGGCCAGCCCTGATGAAATCATTGTAACTATCGG
Source organism: Alsobacter soli (assembly GCA_945883115.1). GTDB lineage: Bacteria > Pseudomonadota > Alphaproteobacteria > Rhizobiales > Beijerinckiaceae > CAIUPE01. The sequence goes on along the minus strand of CAMCXA010000027.1, from coordinate 12,848 downwards.
CGCGCAGCAGGCGCTCTATCTGCTCGCCCAATTGCTTCTGGGCAAGAATACAACGATCGGCGTGGAAGATCCCGGATACCCCGATGCGCGCAATATTTTCAGCACGATGTCCGATCGTGTCATCGGCCTTCCGGTCGACGAGGACGGGTTGCAAATGTCGTCCGCCCTGAACGGGTGCGACTATGTTTACCTCACCCCCGGCCATCAATGCCCGACCACGGTGACTATGCCGCTGGAACGGCGCTCGGAATTGCTGTCGCTTGCGCGCGAAAATGATTTCGTGATCATCGAGGATGATTACGAGACGGAGTTTTTGCCGGATGCGCGCGAAACACCCTCGCTGAAAAGCCTCGATGTTGATGGGCGTGTGCTCTATGTCGGCAGCCTGTCAAAGGTTCTCGCACCCGGTCTCAGGCTCGGTTACATCATCGCACCCGCGCCGGTGATCCACGAATTGCGTGCCCTGCGCCGCCTGATGCTGCGGCATCCTCCCTCGAACAACCAGCGCGCAGCCGCGCTATTTCTCGGTCTCGGTCATTACAAGGCGCATATCAGGCGCTTGGGGCAGGCTCTGGGCACCCGCGCTGGGCTTCTCGATCAGGCCATGCAAAAGCATCTTCCGGGGTTCACATGGCTCTTGGGGCACGGCGTATCGAGTTGCTGGCTGCGTGGCCCCGAGGGACTTGACGGCAATGCTCTTGCGGCAGCGGCCGAACAACGCGGCGTGCTCGTCGAACCAGGTGATATCTTCTTCATGAACGAAAATCCGCCACGCAACTATCTGCGTCTCGGATTTTCATCGATTCCTGCCGAGCGCATTGAGCAGGGGATCAGCGTGCTCGGTGCGTTGGCGCGGGAAGGTTCGTTCCTGAAAACCTAGCCGCCCTTTTGCTTTTTAACGGCTGGCGCAAGAACGCACAGAATTTCAAACAGCACATTGGCGGCATTTTGCGCCGTGATTGTCCCGACATCGAACGGTGGCGATACTTCCACCACATCAGCCCCGATGAAGTCGATGCCTGCCAGCGCACGGATCATACGCTGGGCTTCGATCATCATGATCCCGCCCGATTCCGGCGTTCCGGTTCCGGGGGCAAAAATCGGGTCGAGCGAGTCGACATCGAAGGACAGATAGGTCTTCCCGGTTCCAACAATCTTGCGGGCTTCTTCGGCGGCCCATTTCCAACCCTTGTCGAACAGTTCCTCCATGTAAACGACTCGCATGCCGCTATCATGGCTGAATTTCCACATCTCCGAATGATTGATCGAGCCGCGAATGCCGATCTGGATCACGCGCTTCGGGTCGAGCAAACCCTCCTCGACCGCGCGACTGAACGGCGCGCCATGATGGAAACAGGAGCCGAGATAATCATCGCCAGTATCGCAATGGGCGTCGATATGCACCATGCCCACAGGGCCGTCCTTCGCAATGGCGCGCAGGATCGGGAGCGAGATGGAATGATCACCACCAACCGCGAGCGTGGTCGTGCCCGCTTTTGCGACATTGGCGAAAAAATCCTGAATTTCCCGATGCGCACCCATTAGCTCATAAGGTGCCTCAAGCCAGGCATCACCGAGATCTGCAACGGACACCAGATCAAAAGGGCAAATGCCGGTTGCCTGATTCACGCGGCGGACAAGCGTTGTCTGTTCGCGCACGGCGCGTGGCCCATGCCGCGCTCCGGTGCGGTTTGTGACGCCACCATCGAAAGGCACGCCGATAACACCGATATCGACACCTTTCGCATCTTCTAAAACGGGCGTTCTGAAAAAGCTCGTCACACCGGAGTAGCGCGGACGCAATTGCGGGTTCGCCATTTCCGGATAATGTTTGATATCTTTGATCATCGGACCGTTCCTTCTATTTCGCCTGTTCCGCCATCAGCCTCGCGCTGTGACGCGCTATCATGAGTTCTTCATTCGTCGCCAGTCGGTACGCCCTCGCGCTACCATCAATCGTAATCCGCTCCGCCCCATTTTCGTTTGCTGTCGCATCCAGAGCAAACCCCGCCCATTTCAATCCGTTGAGGATGTCAGCACGCAAGGCTGCATCGTTTTCGCCGATCCCCGCCGTAAACACCAGACCATCAATCCCGCCCAGCGCCGCGATGAGCGAGCCGATATCGCGCAGAATGCGATAGGTGAAAAGTTCGATCGCTTCGCGGGCTTCCGGCATGTCAGGCGCCGCTGCACGCAGAACCCGCATATCCGCTGAAAGTCCCGAAACGCCAAGCAGTCCGGACTTTTGATAGAGCATCGTTTCAACTTCCGCCGAAGAAAGTTTCATTTCCCGCATCAAATGGAAAATGACCGCCGGATCGATTGACCCCGAGCGCGTGCCCATCATCAAACCATCCAGCGCCGAGAACCCCATCGTCGTAGCAACGCTCTTTCCGCCATCAAGCGCGCACAGGCTCGAGCCATTACCAAGATGCGCAACGATTACTTTTCCGCGATAAAGAGCCGGATCCTTGTCCCGCAGTGCAGACGCGATGAACTCATAGGACAGGCCGTGGAACCCGTAACGGCGTACGCCTTGCGCTGTGATCGAACGCGGGAGCGCAAAATTCCGTGCAACCACCGGCATGGTCGCGTGAAACGCCGTATCAAAACACGCGATTTGCGGCAGCGTCGGAGCCAACTCGAAAAGACTGTCAATAGCCGAAAGATTATGTGGTTGGTGCAGTGGCGCGAGCGGGGTCAGAGCGCGCAAATCGGCGAGATTTTCAGCTTTCAATCGCACGGGAGCGGTAAAGGCCTCGCCGCCATGCACAACGCGATGCCCCGCGGCTGTCAGAGTGTTCAGGCCATGATGTTGATCGATCCACGCGAGAATATGGCTGATCGCAGCCTTGTGCGTCACAAGAGCTCCCTCCAGCCAAGGTTGCCCCGCGTCAATCGCACCTTCTGATTGGCGCACGCTCCAACGCGGTGATTGGCCCAGACCATCCACAGCACCGCGGGCAAGCTCTCTCTCGCCTCGCTGCGGGTCAACATCAACGAGCGCAAATTTTACGCTAGAAGAGCCGGCATTGAGGACAAGGATGAGGCCCATCAGGTTCCGTCGATCTGTTTGGCGAACTTTCGTTCCCGATGAACGTCACACATGTCAGTGCCGTCAATCAACACGCTGAAGCCAAAGGCTTACATCAATTCCGCAGCAGCCGCCGTAGCCGCCAATTCAGCCGCGCGCCGTTCCGCCCGCCGCCGGAGAATCTCATAGATGATCGCACAAATCACCGTAAAGATGATCAGGACCAGTGCGAATGCATTGATAGTCGGCGTGATTCCGGAACGAATTTTGGAGCCGACATAAACCGTTAGCGTGTCGGAATTGCCGCGTGTGAACAGGGTGACGTTGAAATTCTCGACCGACTGGAAAAACGCGATAATCGCACCTGCGCCAATTGCCGGATAAAGATGCGGCACGAGAATACGTCGCACTACCTGCCCATGGGAAGCACCGAGATCGAGCGCTGCTTCCTCAAGACCGGGATCAAAGGTTTGCAGACGGGCAAGCACAAGCAGCATCACATAGGCCGCAACAAACGAGACTTGCCCCATCACCGAAAGATAAAGCCCCGCCGGTACATGAAACGTGTTCCAGAACAGGAGGGTCGAAATCCCGATCACAGCGCCCGGCGTCAGGATCGGCGCAACCATGAAGCCGTAAAGAAACGAACGAGCTCTCGGCTTCACACTGTTCAAGAGGATCGCAGCTGCCGTTCCAATCGGAACCGATATCGCCACGACCGCTAACGCAACCCATGTCGTGTTACGAACGGCTCCCCACATCCGCTCATCTGTCCAAAGGTCGATGAACCAGCGGTCTGTGAAACCGACCCACGGATAAACCGACGGGAAACGTGAATTATTCAGGCCGGCGCCGCCCATAATGATCAGAGGCAGCAACATATACGCGACGAAGAGCCCAAGATAGACCCGGATCACGATTTTGCTGAATGTGGTGGATGTCATGGCTGCCCCCTCACTTCGCGATATCGACGAGGCGCACATTCAGAATGCGCATGACGAGGCTAACAAAGATAATGCAAAGCGCGAGCAGCAGGAACGCGTATGCCGAACCGGTGTTCCAATCCAAGCCCTCGAACATCCATTGTTGGATAATCTCGGTGAACCATCGCGAATTGGTCGAAGCCAAGGTTGTCGGAACGATCACGGAGCCCGCGCACAGCATGAAAACCATCACACACCCCGAGGCAATTCCCGGCTTTGAATGCGGAATAATCACGCGCCAATGGGTCCGCCACATGGAGGCACCCAAATCTTCCGAGGCTTCGATCTGGTTCGTGTCGAGCGCCGAGATCGCATTGTAGATCGGGAACAGCATGAACAGGATATAGGCATAGACGAGGCCAACAATAACGGACTGAAACCCTGTTATCCATCGGATCGGCTTATCGATAATCCCGATACCGAGTAGAACGGCATTCAGCGGGCCCTGCATCGAGAGAATGATAAACCACGCAAACGACCGCAAAATCTCGCTAACCCAGAGCGGCACCAACAACACAAGGAAGAAGGTCGCCGTGTCGGTCGACTTGAGCACTTTCGCGAGAATATAGGCGAGCGGGTACGTTATAGCCAAACAGATTGCTGTGACAAAACTGCTGTAAAGGATCGTCGAGAAGAAAACATTGATATGGATCGGGCTCTCGAAAAACGTCGCATAATTTTTCAACGTGTAGACGTCATTGGGCCCGCCAAGTTGGTCAACCGGGAGATAAAGACGGAAGGAAAACTTGAACAAAACGAGATTGGGAATGACAACGAGCGCCAAAAGCCAAAAGGCCGTCATTGCGACCATGATAACCGAGAGGCTGATCCCGTAGCGTCGGAGGAGTTCCTGCATGCCCGTTACTCCTCTAATGCCCGGAGCGAGTATCAGTCGCTTCTGACAAAATCATGCAGCTTTGCGGATCGAAGATCATGTGTGCTTTTGAGTGAAGCGCCGGCGTCGGAATGGATGGATCATTCTGCACCTGCACCATATGCGTGTCGCCGCTTTCGTCACGGACGAACACATTCACGAAATTTCCCTCAAAAGCGATTTCAGTCACTTCGACCGCGATGGAATTGGCCGATTTTGAGGCTGTCTTCTGCAACGTACAGAATTCAGGACGCACAAACAGCTTGGTCGTATCACCAACCGAGACATTGGCTCCAAGCCGGGCATTGAATTGCCCCTTTGCAGTCTCAAACGTCGCGATATCGCCGCTCTTGCCCTTTACCGTCCCGACAAACACATTGTTCTCGCCGACGAAAGAAGCAACGAACCCGTTGACCGGATTGTTATAAATCTCCTGCGGCGTTGCCACCTGCTGGAGGATGCCTTGCGACATGACGCCGACCCGGTCGGACATCGCCAACGCTTCGCCTTGGTCATGGGTGATATAAATAAAGGTCACGCCCGTGCGTTTCTGGATGGCGCGCAATTCGGCCCGCATATGCTGGCGTAGTTTGAGATCGAGCGCCGAGAGCGGCTCGTCGAGCAACATCACCTTCGGCTCGACGGCCAAAGCACGGGCAATCGCCACACGTTGCTTCTGGCCACCTGACAACTGGCTGATGCGCTTGTCGGCAGAATCGTGAAGATCGACCAATTGAAGCAGTTCTTCGGCCTTCGCACGACGCTGAGCTTTTGGCACGCCGCGGACTTCCAACCCGAATGTTATATTTTCCCAAACCGGCATCAGCGGGAAAAGTGCCAGATTTTGGAAAATGAGAGCGGTCGGCCGAGCATTTGGGCGAATGCCCTTCATGTCCTTGCCACCGATTTTCACCGAGCCTTCTGTCGGCTCCATGAATCCTGAAATCAGACGGAGAATAGTGGTCTTGCCGCAGCCCGACGGACCCAGAAACGAGAAGAATTCACCCGGTTTGATGGTCACATCAACATTGTTGACCGCACGGAAACTACCGAAATCCATGCAAATCTTGGAGAGCTGAACGTCTTCACTCATGTTGGAACCAAGTTCTTTCTAAGGCCACACCCGGATATTCATGAAAAAGCGGCGGGTCCGTAAACCCGCCGCCTCTATTTCTACTAACTTACGCTGCAATGAACTTGTCGGCGTACTCAGCGCGCAGCTTCAGGAACGAGCTGGTCTGAACCGGCCACCACCAGAGCTTCGTCAGAGCGTCGCCCGGGAAGGAGCTCGTGTAGAACTTCGACACAGATGCATCCATCTTCGCGCCAGCGCCCTTGCCGACTGGATTGGCTGAGAATGCCGTTGCCCACAGAGCAGCACCTTCCGGAGAAGAGACCCAGTTCTGGAACGCATGAGCCTGCTCGACATTCTTTGCATTCTTCATGAGCATGTTGCCCTGATTCCACGCAAACGCGCCTTCCTTTGGCGCAATGTAGGAGAACGGACCTTCCTTGCCCATATTGTAGCCGGTCGAATCCCAGGTCAGGCCAAGCACGCAACCATTGGTGCGGAAGCCGGCCTGGGCTTCGTTTTCGCCCTTCCAGAACTGGGCGATGTTCTTCTTGCCCTTGATGGCTTCTGCGAGGATGACATCCCAGATCTTCTTCATCTTGGCATCGTCCTTATAGCCTTCCATGAATGGATGCGGCAGCTTGCCGTCAGCATCCATCACGCGGCCAAGAGCGGCGAGGGCGGAATGCGCACGAACGCAAACCTTGCCTTCAAACTTCGGATCCCACAGATCAGCAAGGCTGGCCTTGCCATATTCCATCGGTGCTTCCTTCGTATTGAAGGTAAGTGCTTCCGTACCCCAGACACCCGGGAGGAACAGGCGCTTGCCGTCAATGGTTGCCATGTCGCCGGCTTGACCGCTGACGAGACCGCCTTCCCACTGGTCGAGCTTGATCTTGTTCATATCCCAGGCTTGGACAAGGCCGTTTTCGCTATAGGACTGCACGCGGTCGACAGTCGGCTCGATCACGTCGATTGCACCGGTCTGAATTGCAAGCTTCGCCTGCGCGAAAATCGTGTCATTGTCCGGCTGTTCGGTGAAGTTCATCTTGATGCCGGTTTCTTTTGTGAAAGCAGCAAAGGCAACCTTGAAGTCATACCCTGCCCAACCGGTGTAGTTGAGCTCGCCCGAGGAGGCGAGAGCCGAGCTGGAGATGAGAGCTGGTGCGGCAATCGCTCCGAGGCCCGCTGCTGCGGTGCCTTTCAGGAATGAACGCCGGCTGAAAGAGCCTGTTTTCTTGATCATTGGGTCTTCTCCATATGTCATATACGAATACAAAATAAGCGCGCTTGGAACCGATTTTCTCCGCTGGACGACGCCGAAGGACATCGGAAGCAGCGTAGGACAGCAGAGTACAATACCATTGTAAATAATTATGACAATCGGACGACACAAAAATTTATCATAATTAATTCGTGGTCATTAGGGTGTAATTTTCTTGAAATTATAAGGCGTTCGGCCGTGTGGACCAATACTTAGTACCTTTCTGGTCCGTTCATGTTCGCCTCTATTGTTAACATCTCAAAACAGGTCGAAAAAAGCTGCCACAATCTGGATGAAGATATTTGGGTAAGAGGAGTTTTATATTTCCACACCTCACGGGCATGGGTTGCAGTGCACCTGATGGATCGCATTGATCGCATCCTCGATCTCTTTTGGCAGATCAAGATCGATCGAGCTGATATCCGTTTTCAGTTGCGCCATCGTCGTCGCGCCGATGATGTTTGCGCCAAGAAATGGCCGTGAATTGACAAAGGCAAGCGCCATCTGCGCCGGATCAAAGCCTGATTGTGTCGCCAACGCGCAATATTGGCTGATTGCTTCTTCAGCACCGGGCGTCTGATAGCGTTGGCCGCGATTGAACAGGGTTGCTCGCGCCCCCGCAGGCCGTGCGCCATTCAGATATTTCCCGGTGAGATAGCCCTGCGCGAGTGGTGAAAACGCCAAAAGCCCGACATTCTCCCGCATCGACACTTCCGCCAAGGCGACTTCATAGGTCCGGTTCAACAAATTATAGGCATTCTGGACGCTTGCGACCCTCGGCATACCATGTTTCTCTGCCAAATTCAGGAACGTCATGGTTCCCCACGCGCTTTCGTTTGACAGCCCGATATGGCGGATTTTTCCGGCTTTCACGAAATCTTGCAATGTCTCGAGAGCTTCGAGCATCGAATTTTCCGGCCCTTCATAATTCTCCTGCCGGTGGATAACAGGATTGGCGCCCCAAGGCACAGCGCGGTCCGGCCAGTGCAGCTGGTAGAGATCAATGTAATCCGTCTGCAAACGCCTCAGACTTTCCTCGAGCGCGAAAGTCATCTGCTTACGCGTGAGCTCCGGCGTCACGCCGTCTTCCCGCATCCACGTCATGACGCTGCGTCCCGAAACCTTCGAGGCGAGGATCACCTTGTCGCGATTGCCCCGCGCCTTGAACCAGTTGCCGATGATTGTTTCCGTCGCGCCCTGTGTCTCCGCTTTCGGCGGAATGGCGTAGATTTCGGCGGTGTCAAAGAAATTCACGCCCTCGCCAAGCGCATAATCCATCTGCGCATGGCCCTCGGCCTCGGTATTCTGCTCGCCATAGGTCATCGTGCCGAGACAAATCGTACTCACCTTCATTCCTGAACGGCCGAGAGTGCGATATTTCATTGGGGTACTCCAAAACAGAAATCGGGGAATGATTACGGTATCGACATGACAAAGGTCTGAACGCTGGGCAGCATTTTTGAAACAATACGCTCGACGCCTGCCGCCGTCGGGTGCAGGCCATCAGGAAGCAATAAAGTTGGGTCAGCTGCAACGCCGTCGAGGAAGAACGGGTAGAGCGGAATATTGAATTCCGTCGCGAGCGCCGGGTAAATGGCATCAAAGGCGGCCGCATATTCTGCCCCCATATTGCGCGGTGCCAGCATCCCCGCAAGCATCACGCGAATGCCCCGCGTCTGAAGGCTTTGGATGATTTTTTTCAGAGACTCCCGCGTGATCTTAGGATCTATCCCGCGGAGCGCATCATTCGCCCCGAGCTCGACGATCACGCCATGCGTTCCCTCCCGCACAGTCCAGTCGAGCCGCTCGAGGCCGCCCGACGCCGTATCCCCCGAAACGCCACCATTAATCACAGTCACGTCTAGCCCGAGGTCTTTCAAGCGCTTTTCGAGCACGACAGGAAAAGCCTCGGATTGGGCGAGCCCGTATCCGGCGGTCAAACTGTCGCCGAGCGCCACGAGGGTTAACGGTTTTGATGCCGCATTGGCTGTCGCAATCATGCCTGAATAACCCCATATACAGATCACACATGCAATCCGGCATGCGTACACAATTCGGGACAATGGTTGAAATTGGTCAATCTCGTCGTGCGCCAACCACCAAGGTCTGGCAATAACGCGAAAGAGACGGCCGATTGATTTGAATACAGGAAGTTTCATGGCTGAAGCAGTTTCGATAAAAAATCTTGATTTAAGTCTTGGGCGCGATGCGTCACGGGTTCATATCCTAAAGGGTATCTCGCTGTCGATCGAGAGGGGTGAGGCAATTGGCCTTGTCGGCCCGTCGGGTTCGGGAAAATCGACGCTTCTAATGACAATGGCCGGACTTGAGCAACCTGATTCCGGCACGGTCATCGTTGATGGCCAGACGCTTACTACCATGTCAGAGGATAATCTGGCGCGTTTCAGGGGCCGTCATATCGGTATTGTATTTCAATCTTTCCATCTGATTCCTACAATGACGGCGCTCGAGAATGTAGCCGTTCCCCTCGAACTTGCCGGTCATCCCGATCCGATGGGCCGTGCGCGTCGTGAACTCGAAGAGGTCGGCTTGGGTGCACGGCTCAATCATTATCCGGCTGAGCTGTCGGGCGGCGAGCAACAGCGTGTTGCGTTGGCCAGGGCGCTCGCGCCCGACCCCGCTTTGCTGGTCGCGGACGAGCCGACGGGGAATCTGGACGAGGCAACCGGCCTTCAGATTGTCGATCTGCTGTTCCGCATGAAACACGAACGCGGCGCAACGCTCGTTCTCGTAACGCACGACGCCGATCTGGCGGCACGGTGCGATCGCACCATCCGGCTCCGGTCCGGGCGAATCGAGTCTGGCAAGGGAGTTGAACCGGTCTTGGAGCCTGCATAATGGCGCTTCATCCTTCAACGAAAATGCCTGTTCTGCAGCAGATCACACTTGCCCTGAAACTTGCCGTCCGGAATTTGCGAAACGGAGCGCAAGGCTTCCGCGTCTTCCTCGGCTGCATTGCACTCGGTGTGACCGCCATTGTCGGCGTCGGATCACTCGCAAATGCCTTGTCGGACGGGTTGGAAGGGCAGGGGCGCTTGTTATTGGGCGGCGATGTGTCCGTCAGCCGGATCCACCGGCCCGCTACCGAGGCGGAACTGGCCTATCTGACCAGCAAGGGAAGCGTTTCGAGCCTGATGACCGTTCGCGCCATGGCACTGTCTCCGGATGCGACCTCGCTTGTCGAAGTAAAAGCCGTTGATGATCGTTATCCCGCCCTCGGCGAAATCATTCTTGAGCCCGCACTGCCGCTCGCAACCGCGCTCGCCTCTGACGGCGATGTCTATGGCGCCGTTGGCGATCCTACTTTATTCGCTCGCCTCGGTTTGGAGCCCGGTGCCTTGATCACTGTGGGCAAGGCCCGTTTTCGCCTGATGGCATCGATCACCGCGGAGCCGGATAAGCTCGCCGGAGGCGTTACCTATGGCCCGCGTTTGATGATGTCTCAGGCCGGATTGACCGCGACAGGCCTTGTTCAACCGGGCAGTCTCGTTCGCTGGACATACCGTTTGCAATTGCCCGAGGGTGCGAATTCCGATCGCGCCATCAGTGATCTCGAGGCTGCGCTACCCAAACAGCTACCCGACTCCGGCTTCGAGTTTCGCTCGCGCTTGAACGCCTCGCCGCAATTAACCCGCAACATTGAGCGCTTCACGCAATATTTGACAATTGTCGGCTTGACGGCGCTTGTCGTCGGCGGTGTCGGCGTTGCCAACGCCGTCAGCGCCTATGTTGAACGCCGCCGCTCCACGCTGGCGATTCTCAAGGCCGTTGGTGCCAATGGCACACGCGTTTTCCTGATTGCGGGCGCAGAAGTGCTGTTGCTAGCCGCTCTGGGAATCGTGATCGGGTTGGTGCTCGGGGCAGCATTGCCGTTCGGTGCCGCATCCCTCGCAGCCAGAGCGCTGCCCATCACGCTCGATCCGCATCTTTATCCAGAGCAGATCGCGACCGGTGCCCTCTATGGCTTCCTCACAACTTTGGCGTTCTCGCTTCTGCCTTTGGGAAGGGTTCACGATATCCCCGTTGCCGCGCTCTTTCGGGATGAAGTGGCGCCAAACCGGACATTTCCCCGTAAACGCTACCTTGTGGGCGCGTTCTCCTCCGCTCTTCTTCTGGCCGCATCCATCATTACGCTGTCCTACGATAGTCGCATCGCATCCTTTGCCGTTGGCGGCACATTGGCGGCCTTTCTGATCCTCAGACTGGTTGCCGTAGGCATTATGGCGGGCGTTAAGCGCTTGCCGCCGGTGCGCCGGACGGAATGGCGGCTCGCGCTCGCCAATATTCACCGACCCGGTGCGTTGACACCCTCGCTCATTGTATCACTGGGCCTCGGCGTCACCTTGCTGGTGACGATTGGTCTGGTTGACGTGAATATCCAGCGGCTTTTGGGCCGTTCACTGCCGGAAAAGGCCCCGAGTTTCTTCTTTGTCGACGTCCCGAAAAGCGATATTGCCGACTTTCGGGAATTCCTCGCCCAGTCGGCACCGGAGGGCAAGATCGGCGATGTTCCGATGATGCGCGGTCGCGTACTGCGGGTGAAGAATGTCGCCGCCGAGGATGTCAAAGTCTCCGAGCAGTCGGCTTGGGTGCTCGACGGAGATCGCGGCATTACCTTCGCGGATACACTCCCTGAAGGTTCGGCGCTCACAGCAGGGGAATGGTGGCCTCAGAATTACAGCGGCCCGCCATTGGTTTCACTTGAGGAGGGCATTGCAACCGGATTGGACCTGAAACTGGGCGACAAAATAACCGTTGGCGTCCTCGGTCGGAGTATCGAGGCGACGATCGCCAATATCCGGAAAGTCGAATGGCGCTCGATGGGCATTAATTTCGTGATGGTCTTTTCGCCGAACACGTTTGCCGGCGCACCGAACACGCACCTGATGTCCCTGACGCTGCCGAAGCTTTCCAACGTGTCGACTGAAACAGCTTTGCTTCTCGCTTCCGCTCGGGCATTTCCCTCGATCACCGCTGTCCGCGTGAAGGAAGCACTCGAAGCCGTCAATGACCTCGTCGGAAAACTGGCGCTTGCCATACGCGGTGCGAGCGGGGTTACGTTGCTGGCAAGTGTTTTGGTTCTCGCAGGCGCTCTGGGCAGTGGGCAGCGTGCCCGGATTTATGATTCGGTCATCCTGAAAGCGCTGGGTGCGACCCGTGGCCGGTTGCTGAACAGTTTGCTGTTTGAATACGGATTGCTTGGTCTCTTTGCTGCACTCTTTGGCGTTATTGCGGGAACGGGCGCATCCTATCTTGTTGTTCGGAATATCATGAATTTCGAGTATGCATTTGACGCAGGTGTCGCGCTTTTGGTTGCCGTGACAGCCATTATCGCGACCATTATCATCGGTCTTATTGGCACATGGACCGTTCTCGGCCAAAAGCCGGCGCGCCATTTGCGTGCCCAGTAGGGGTAAGTCCGCCAATTCATCTTTATTTTTGAATAGATTTTGGGGCTGACATAGATAAGGTTGAAGTATTCATACTTTGACCCATTTGGAGAGCGTCTTCAAGAGGTTTCTGGCTGGGCGATGATTGAACCGCCACTCGCACTCTTTTAGAAACAGATGGAAGTGGGCTTTTGGTATTCCGTTGTAGCG
>CAMCXA010000026.1 GCA_945883115.1 Alsobacter soli | reverse complement strand
GACCGGACGGCGGGGATTTGGGTCGGGGATCAGATGCTGAGCTTGTCCACGACATTCTGGACGCCGGGGACCGACCAGGCGGCTTTTTCGACGACGTCGCGCTCGTGCCACGCATTGACCTTGCCTTCGAGGCGAACGCTCGTATCGGTAACGGTGACGCGGATGCCTTGTACCTCGATCTCGGCATTGCGCTTCAAGGCCTCCTCGATCTTGTGCTTGACGTCGGTGGCCTGAACTTTCTGCTGGATCGTGATCAGATTGGTAATGCCGGTGACGCCGGAGATTTTTCTGACGCCTGATTCCGCGGCCACCCGCTGATAATGCCATGGCACTTCGCCGGTGAGGGTTACCCAGCCGCGCTCCGCCTTCACGCTGATCTTGCCCTCGGGAAGCGTTGTGTCCCAAGCGATGATGTTGACGCAACGCCGGGCGATTTCGTCGTCCGAGGTTTTCTTGTCGGTCGGGTAGCGGATTTCGATTTCCTGCGCGATCCCCATGACGCCTTTCACCCGACGGGCGGCGCGTTCGGCGGCCTGCTTTTCGGCATAGCTCGACACGTGACCCGTGAGCGTAACGATGCCGCTCTTGGCGGCGACGCCGATTGAGCTTGCCTCGAAGCTTGGATCAAATTCGAGTTCATCAATGACATTTTGTCTCAGATCACTATCATTCATGGTGGTCTCCTTCTGGGTTTGGTGAGGAAGCCCGATTGCGGGGTTCAGGGTAGTTTTCTTTGATCGCTGGAATGGCGTCATTGACGCCGATCAAACGAGCCGAGATTTATCCGTGAACATAGGTGCCCGGAGCGTCATCCAAAGGCGGATATCCCTTTTCAGTGTCGCCTAACGCCGGAGGTGGAGCCATTTCAGGATTGTAGGCAGCGAGCCAATGAGACCACGCCATCCACCATGACCCCTCGACGGGATGTGCGGTTTCAGTCCATGTATCCGGATCGACATAGGGTGCATGGGCCGTGCGGCTTGCAATGCGATACGATCTCCCGGCATGGCTAGGCTCGCTGACAACACCCGCATTATGCCCGCCTGTTGTCAAAACGAATGTGATCTCGTTTTCGACTTCGAGATGGATTTTGAAAACGGACCGCCAGGGCGCGACATGATCCCACTCGGTGCCCACAACGAACATCGGCACATCGACATCGCGCGCGACAACCGGCCGGCCATCGACGTTCAGACGTCCTTCGGCGAACTGGTTTTCGAGGTAGAGTTTCCTCAAGTATTCGGCGTGCATCCGGTACGGCATGCGGGTCGTGTCTTCCGACCAGAGCATGATGTCGATCGGGCGTTCGCGTTCACCCATGAAGTAGTTTTTGATCATCCGGGACCAGATGAGATCGTTCGAGCGTAAGATATGGAAGGCACCTGCCATCTGGGCGGATTGCAGATAGCCGCGCATCCACATCATGTCTTCGACCAGAGCCAACTGGCTTTCATTGATGAAGAGGCGCAATTCGCCTGCCTCGTGGAAATCGACCTGCGAGGCGAACAGGCTGACGGTTTTGAGCCGGGTATCGCCATCGCGCGCCATGGCTGCCGCGGTGATTGCGAGGAGCGTGCCGCCGAGGCAATAGCCCGTGGCATGGAGATTTCGTGAACCGGTAATGGCGCTTGCGGCGTCGAAAGCAGCCATCACACCATCTTGCCGGTAATCGTCGAGCGACAGATTGCGGTCTTCCGGGCCCGGGTTTTTCCACGACACCATGAAGACGGTGAACCCTTGCTCTGTCAGGTATCGCACAAGGGAATTATGGGGGGAGAGGTCGAGAATGTAGTATTTCATGATCCAGGCAGGAATGATCACAACGGGTTCGGAATGGACCTTTGTGGTTGCCGGGGAATACTGGATGATTTCGGCAAGGCGCGTGCGGGCGACAACCTTGCCTTTCGACGCTGCAACATCGACGCCGACTTTGAAGTTCTCTGTATCCGACGGTCTTTTGCCCGACACAAGTCGGAACCAGTCATCGACGGCATTGACCGCGCCTTTTGCGAGGTTTGTGCTCTGAGTTTTAACAGTTTGCTCGAGAATATCGGGATTGGTCGCAATAAAATTGCTTGGGGCGATGATATCCAGCATCTGCCGCGCGATGAAAGCAATCAGCGCCTGATGGCGATCGCTCACCCCGTGGACAGCAGCGGCCTGATCCCACCAGCGTTCCATCGCCCTGAAATTGCGGGCGTAAATGGAGAAGGGGGCCTGATGCCAGTTTGCGTTGGTGAAGCGGCGATCAGAAGTCAGCGTTTGCGGACGCCCGTTATTGTCTCCGGTGCGCCTGAGGTCGGTGGCCATGTGATCAAGGGCGCGCATTGTCTCGATGATTGCGCATTGGACAAGTTCAATCTGACGTCCGGGAGCTGATGCGAGATGGCTCGCCCAGTCAAACCAGGCGAGCCCTAATCCGATCATTGACACACCGCCCGTAAGCCGCGCGGCACTCGCGTGGATCATCCGGTCCAAGACGGTATGCGGCTGCGCTGATCCGATCTCACGTTTTAGCGCTGCATGCCTCGTCGAACGCATTTTTTGCGCCTGCTTCGGCACTTTTGAGGATCCGGTTGATGGGTTCAGCGACACATTGACCTCATGCTGTCGTTTCTCCTTTTCGGGAAGTGCACGATGGCCCATCCCGCCCACGTTACGCTTTGATAAAAATCAGCGCGGCCCTTTGATCTCGCACAAAGCAGACCGAGCCATTCAGCCCTAGCGTGAGAGTTCCGTGCCCGGATGAAGTCGCGGCAAGCGGCTATTCAGAGAAAGGTGACACCATGGAAAGCCAATTATCGTCTGACGATATTGTGCAAATCATCGGCCCGATCGACGATGAATTGCTGAACGCAATCATCGCAACCGGCGCGGATGTTGCCGATATCGAAATCGCCTATCAGTGGTATGCCGGAATGGACGATATTATGGGCGAGGAAGGGCTTCCGCTCGAAGGCGCGCGGCTGGAAGTATATGAAATCCTTCAAGCGGGAGATGTGTTCGATGCTGGTTCCTGAAAAAAGCGAGGAGCCCTTCGAGGGCGTTTCAATGCCGGAAATCAATACGGACAAAGTGTGCTTTGTGATTGTGAAATCGCGGGAGAGCGTGGCCGCCGATTCCGGGATGCCGGGGGATTCATCGAATGCGTCGGATGACGGATTTCTGAGTATTCTGACGGAGCGTGGTTCGATGGCGAGCGGCCATGAGCTTGCGGCCTTCATCGACGCCATGGACGAAGATGAGCAGGCGGCCCTTGTCGCGCTTATGTGGATTGGACGCGGGGATTATGCGCCTGCCGACTGGGCGGTGGCGATGGCCGATGCGCGGGCGCGACGGACGGGGTCCGTTACGACGTATCTGCTCGGGACGCCGCTTCTTTCGGATTATCTCGAAACGGCTTTGGCCGAATACGGAGAGACGTGCACCGCTTTCGAAATGGGCCGACTTTAGAGCACACAGATTGAGCAGGCGTCCGGCGTGGTGAAAACGCTGGCGAAGTTGCGCCGAACTCTGGACAGGATCAGGTGGCGTTGTTAACGCTTGCCGGATGAAGACCCATCTTTCATCCTTTTCGATTCAGGCTGCCGCTGCAGGATTGCTCGCGGCCTTTGTCGGTTTTGCGAGCTCCTTTGCCGTTGTTGTGCACGGATTGCGGGCCGCGGGTGCCTCCGAGGCGGAAGCTGCCTCCGGTTTGATGGCTGTCGCGATTGCAATGGGGGTGTGCGGTATCTATCTGAGTTTGCGAACGCGGCTGCCAATATCGGTTGCGTGGTCGACTCCGGGAGCTGCATTGCTCGCCAGTTCGCAGATGGTTGAAGGCGAGTTTCCTGCAGCGGTAGGGGCATTTCTCGTTGCCGGCGTGTTGGTTGTCATTGCCGGGCAGTGGAAACCGCTGGCGCGGGCTGTTGCCGCGATTCCGGCGTCGCTTGCGAACGCCATGCTCGCGGGAATCTTGTTGATGCTGTGTCTTGCGCCTGTAAAGGCCGTAGCACAAATGCCCATGATTGCATTACCGATTGTGGTGGTTTGGGCGGTTGTTGCACGGTTCAAGCGGCTGTTTGCGGTTCCGGCGGCCGTTCTTGTGACGGTGGTTGCCATTGTTCTCACGGCCGATACGGGCGTTTCGATCGGCTCGCTCTGGCCGCAGCCGATTTTCATTACGCCGGTTTTTACCATCCCCAGCCTGATCGGGATCGCCATCCCGCTCTTTATCGTGACGATGGCCTCCCAGAATATTCCCGGCATGGCGGTTCTGGCTCTCAACGAGTTCAGGCCTGATGCCGGGCCTTTGTTCACCGTGACGGGCCTCTTCAGCCTTTTGGCCGCACCCTTTGGGGGGCATGCCGTGAATCTGGCGGCCATTACGGCGGCGCTGTGCGCGGGGCCGGACGCACATCTGGATCCGACGCGAAGATATTGGTCGGCCGTGGTGGCGGGCGGCGTTTATGTGGTCTTCGGGCTGCTGGCGGGGTTGGCGACGGCGTTGATTGCTGTTTCGCCGCCTGTTCTAATCGAAGCAGTCGCGGGGCTCGCTTTGCTGGGTGCTTTCGGGAATTCGCTGCTGGCGGCAGTCTCCGAACCGGCGGACCGGGAAGCTGCTGTGATCACGTTTGTGGTGGCTGCATCCGGGTTGACGCTATTTGGAATCGGTGGAGCGTTTTGGGGCTTGATTGCCGGTGGGGCAAT
Source organism: Alsobacter soli (assembly GCA_945883115.1). GTDB lineage: Bacteria > Pseudomonadota > Alphaproteobacteria > Rhizobiales > Beijerinckiaceae > CAIUPE01. The sequence continues at coordinate 25,219 of CAMCXA010000026.1, read as the reverse complement.
TCGAATGCTCGCGCGCTCAAAATTCCGTTGATTTTGTGATCACAATTTACTGATTTCCCTTGCCGTGAACTGTCGGATATGGTGGAGGTCTGGAATTAAAAACCTTGCAGGAGATGATGATGACTGCTCTTCCCAATTCCGCCGCTGCCCGCGATATCGAGTTTTATTTTCATCCCGTGACCAATGCGCGGCGGCACGAGCAGGTCGGCCCGATGATCATCTCCAAGGGCAAGGGTATCCATGTCTATGATGATGCCGGCAAGGAATATATCGAGGCGATGGCGGGGCTGTGGAGCGTGGCGGTCGGCTTCGGTGAAGAGCGGCTTGTGCAGGCGGCGACGCGGCAGATGAGCGAATTGCCGTTCTATCATTCATTCTCGCATAAATCGCATCCGCAGGCGATTGATCTGGCCGAGCGCCTTGTCAAAATGGCACCGGGAAAGATGGGCAAATGCCATTTTACCAATTCAGGGTCGGAAGCGAATGATACCGCTGTAAAGCTCGTCTGGTTTTACAATAATGCCCGGGGCAAGCCCGAGAAAAAGAAGATTATCTCGCGCATCAAAGCCTATCATGGCATCACATTAATGTCGGCGAGCCTGACGGGATTGCCGAATAATCACCGTGATTTTGACCTTCCATTTCCGCAGATCAAGCATGTTGGTTGCCCGCATCATTACCGCTTTGCAGAGCCGAACGAGACGGAGGAAGCGTTTGCGACGCGTCTTGCCAAAGAGCTCGAGGACCGGATTTTGAGCGAAGGGCCGGAGACTGTCGCGGCCTTTATAGGCGAGCCGGTGATGGGCGCGGGCGGCGTGTTCATTCCGCCACGGACTTATTGGGAGAAGATCCAAGCCGTCTGCCGCAAATATGATGTGCTGATCATTGTCGATGAGGTGATCAACGGATTTGGGCGGACGGGAAATACGTGGGGTAGCGATACTTACGGGATTATTCCCGACATGATGATTTGCTCAAAGCAGATCACTTCTTCTTATGTGCCGCTGGCAGCATTGCTGTTTACGGATGAAATTTATCAGGTCGTGGCCGATAATACGGCAAAGATTGGCACCTTCGCGCATGGCTTTACGACGGCGGGGCATCCGCTGGCGATGGCGGTTGCGATGGAGAATTTGAACATCATCGAAGAGCGCAATCTGATGGGCCGGGTGAACGAGTTGAGCCCGGCATTTCTGAAGCGGTTGCATAGCTTTGGAAGTCATCCGCTGGTCGGGGAGACACGCGGCGTGGGGCTGATCGGGGCGCTTGAACTCGTCTCCGACAAGACCACCAAAGCAGGCTTCGAGAAGCCGGGTGCGACGGGCCTCAAACTGGCCGAATTGGGTCATGAAGAGGGGATCATCTTCCGGGCAATCGGCGACATCATTGCGTTCTGCCCGCCTTTGATCATTTCCGAGGCGCAAATCGACGACTTGTTCAACCGGTTCGAACGGGCTTTAATGCGCCTTACGGTGTAAAATGTGTTGGACGGTTGGACTGGTGATTTCCATATAAAGAGCGAGATATTTCAATGAGCGGAAACGGCAAGGTTGCGATGATCACCGGTGCGGGATCGGGTGTTGGACGGTCTGTTGCGCTGGCGATGATGAAAGAAGGGTATTCCGTCGTTCTCGCCGGACGCCGGCAGGACGCACTCGACGAGACGATCGCGCTCGGCGCGTCATTCGGTGCCGCTGCGCTCGCTGTTTCGACGGACCTTGCCAATCCCGATGCGGTGAAGAATCTCTTTGCCAAGGCGAAAGAGCGTTTTGGCCGTCTGGATGTTCTGTTCAACAATGCCGGGACGAATGCACCGCCGATTCCGATCGAGGATCTCAGCTTCGAGCAATGGCAGAATGTGCTGGGTGCCAATCTGACGGCAGCATTCCTGTGCACGCAGGAAGCGTTCCGGATCATGAAGGACCAGTCACCACGGGGTGGCAGGATCATCAATAATGGCTCTGTTTCGGCGCAGGCACCGCGGCCGAATTCGGCGCCCTATACGGCGACCAAGCATGCCATCACCGGCTTGACGAAATCGACGTCGCTTGACGGGCGGAAATATGACATTGCCTGCGGCCAGATCGATATCGGCAATGCGGCAACCAATATGACGCAGAAGATGAGCACCGGCGTTCTGCAGGCGAATGGAACGGTAGGCGTTGAGCCGACAATGGATGTCGACAATGTCGCGCGCGCGGTTGTGTTTATGTCAAGCCTGTCGCTCGATGCCAATGTCTCGACGATCACTGTGATGGCAACAAAGATGCCGCTTGCGGGGCGCGGGTGATTTTGGTGGGTCGGGCGGTCTAGCGGTCGCTCGGCATCAACTGAGTTGCAAACTGGAACCAGGCGGCGATGTCGATGACGACGACGCCGCCCTTGTTGGTGACGAGGCCAACTTCGGCCAAGCGGGCGATTTTGCGCCGGGCGGTCTCTTTCGGGATCAAAGCAAACTCGGCGGCGGATGCGATATTGGTGGCGGCAATATAGCCGCGTGACCCCATCTGATGAATTTTCTCGGTGTTCAGATATCCGATGCCGAGATAGAGCAACGCTTCCTCGATATCGAGATCATAGGTCCGGCGGATGGCGTCGAGGCAGCGGAAGATTGAACGCACGGACTGAAAGCGACGGAGCTCGTGCAGGTTTTCGAGAGGCGAAAATTCGCCTGTCCGCACGCTTTCACTATTCACCAATGCAACCATACGCTTGAACTCAACTTCACTGATACGTTAAAGCAAAATCACTCTATCGTGCCTTCTAAAATAATTCCAGTCATCCCCAAATATTTCCATGGTTTAGCGCGCCTTATTTGATCAAATATGACAACTCGGAAAAGTTTGGCACAGAACTTGTAGATACCGTGCAATTGAGACGTGCTGGTTTACTAGCACTGAGACCGTTGCAATGGTGGATAAGATTGATTGATATGCTCATATAATTGATGTTCAAATACAAAATTTGTCACCTTCAATTAATAAATTCATATTAGAATGTTAATTGAAAATTAGAACACAAAAACCGCTCAATTCAGGGAAATAAACGGACGGCTGATATTGCCAGATTGCTTGATGACCGAAACGCCATGACAGAAATTATTATAGCCGGGAGATGTAGATGTTAAGTATTGTGGGCCTTGTCGTCGTGATGGCTGCTGTTTTTGGCGTCTTCGTATTGCACGGAGGTGATCTTGCACCCGTGATTCATGCCGCTCCTGCCGAGTTGGCATCGATTGGTGGCGCGGCCATCGGCGCAATGCTCGTCGGCAACAGCATGAACGTCATCAAGGGCGTTGCAAGCGGTTTCGGCAAGGTCTTCGGCGGTCCGAAGTACAAAAAGCAGGATTATCTAGATACGATCTTTCTGGTGTCGCGATTGATGAAAATTTTGCGTGTTGATGGCCCCGTTGCCCTCGAATCACATGTTGAAAATCCCGAATCGAGCGCGATTTTCGGCGAATACCCGAAACTCCTCAAAGATCATACCCTCGTCCATCTGATCACCGATACGGTTCGTTTGATGGTGATTTCATCCGGTACGCTGAATGCCTATGCCGTTGAAGAGGTGATGGATAATGGTTTGAAAGCTCACCATCACCATGCGATGGAGCCTGTAACGGCGCTGGGAGCGATGGCGGGCGCTTGCCCGGCGCTCGGTATTGTTGCCTGCGTTCTCGGCGTTGTGAAAACCATGGGCTCGATCGATCAGCCACCAGCGGTGCTCGGAGCCTTGATCGGTAGCGCGCTTGTCGGAACCTTCATGGGCGTGCTTTTGGCCTATGGCGTTATCGAGCCGATTTCATTCCGCCTCAAGCAGGTGATCGAGGAGGATAGCGAGATATATGTTGTTGTGAAGCAGATCATTGTTGCCACGCTTCATGGCCACCCTCAGCCACTCGTGATCGAGGCTGCCCGTTCAGGCATCGCCCATCACAACCAGCCGGATTTCGGCGAAGTGTTCGACGGCCTCAGAGGCAAATAATCGATGGCTTCCACGCCGAAAAAGACGGATGCGGCGCCGGAAATCCCGGCACCGATCATCATCAAAAAGATTGTTGGCGGACATGGCGGCGCGCATGGCGGCGCGTGGAAAATCGCGCTTGCCGACATGATGACCGCGATGATGGCGTTTTTTCTGCTGATGTGGCTGCTTGGCGCGACCAATACCGATTCACGCAAGAGCATTGCTGATTATTTCAAACAAACACCTTTGCTGAAAATGGGTAGCAATGCTGGCTCGAACGGTGTTCTTGGCGGACGTTCCATGATCAGTCCGGAAGGTTTGCCGGATTCCGTCGCCCAGACGAGCATCGCGAATGTGATGCCGCCCACGCAGGCGTCCGGTGGCGAAGATCGGGATGAAGGTCCCGAGGGACAGCTCTCCGCCAATGGCGAATTCCAGCAGGGCGAAGGGCGATCAGGTCAGGGGCAGGGTCCGGCAGATGGCGGGCCGACCGACGAGAAGAAATTCGGCTCGCAATCCAAAACGGATACGGTTCAGGAGGGAGCTTCGAATACCGGCGAGGGGGACTCGGCAGATCAGGCAGCAAAGGACCCGCCGCCAAAGCCCGCCGATCAACCAACTGAAAGCCCGCCGACCACGGAAGCCGATGCAGCGGCGATGACCGAAGCGGAGAAGAAAAAAGTAGCAGCCGATGTGGACAAGAAGAATCTTGAGGCACTGGAAGCGAAGGTGATGGACGCGATCAAACAGGATCCGAATTTGAGCAAGCTGGCTGAACAGGTCCAGTTCGTGAGGGTTAAGGACGGGTTGCGGATCGAAGTGATCGAAAAAGCGGATTTTTCGATGTTCGCAGTGGGTACAACCCGTGTTCTGCCGCGTGCTTCCGGTCTGGTCGGTGAGGTTGCCAAGGCGATTTCCGATTTGCCGAACAAGGTCGTCATCCGAGGACACACAGATAGCAGAGGTTATGCACTCGATAACGAGATGAATAATTGGCTGCTGTCGGCGGAACGCGCTGAGAGTACGCGGCAGGTTCTTGAGGCGCAGGGAGTTGCACCAGAGAAGATTGTTCGCGTCGAAGGCGTTGCCGACACGGATCCTTTCAACAAGGACGACCTGATGGATGTGCGCAATCGAAGGATCAGCATCACGTTGCAATTCCAGGACGGTCAGAGTGCCGAAACCATGCCGAAGGTCAACCCATGAGTGAACCGGCAAAAGATGGTGATGACAAGGCACCTGCCGCACCGATTATCTTCAAGAAGGTCCCGGGCGGACATGGTGGCGCGCATGGCGGCGCGTGGAAGATCGCGCTTGCCGACATGATGACCGCGATGATGGCGTTTTTTCTGCTGATGTGGCTGCTTGGCGCCACGAATACCGCCTCGCGAAAGGGCATTGGCGAATATTTCCGGCAAAAGACCAGTCTATTGAGCTTGAGTGATCAGGCGGGGACGAACGGCATTGGCTCCGGCAGGACTGCGGGAGAGCCGGACGGATTTCCCGAGAAGGCCGTTCAAAGCGGTGTGCTGCAAACGGTGGTTCCGGTTGATTCAAACAATGGACCGGACCGCAACAAGGCACCTGCCGGTGTTACCAAAACAACGGAAACGGCCGAGCAGGGTGTTGGAAAATCCGGCGAGACTGAAGGCAAGAAAGCGGGGTCAACGACGGATCTTGCCGAGAAGGGCGCAAAGGTTCCCGAGTCGGAAGGTAAAGGCGGGCTCTCGAAGACCGGCGACGGAATGGGAGAAAAACCTGCTGATGCCGCCTTGACGGAGGCGGAGAAGCAGAAAATTGCCAAGGAAGTCGAGCAGAAATCGTTCGACAAGGTGGAGCAGCAAATCAAACAAGCTATGGCCGATGATCCGACGCTGGCCAAACTTGCCGGGCAGGTCAAATTTATCCGCGAAAAGGAAGGGCTCAGGATCGAAATCATCGATAAAGCCGATTTCGCGATGTTTGCAATCGGGACAACCAATCTTCAGGAGAGCGCACAATATCTGCTGAGCGATATTGCATGGGCGGTGCGGGAGATGCCCAATAAAGTTGTTCTGAGAGGCCATACAGACGGTTTCGGGTATAACCCGGCCGATGCGATGAATAATTGGCGCCTTTCGGCAAAGCGTGCAGACAGCGCACGCCAGATGCTGGAGGAAGAGGGCGTCGACAAATCGCGCTTTGCCCGGATCGAGGGTGTTGCCGACAAAGATCCTTATAATCCGGAGAACCCTCTGGACCCGCGCAACCGGCGCATCAGCATCACAATCCTGACTGCCGAAGGTGCCAATTAACCCGCAATCCGGCGATCACCGGCGCTGGCCGAATTGCCATATCCCGTCGGGCGTAACAGCTCTCGTCCTGTGGTTGTCGCGTAAGGTGTGGTGATGAAAATCCCAATTGGGCCGCAACGACCGGATCATGGCGACATCGTTGATGGCGGCGCGCGACAAAAGCCCGGTGACCTCGCCGGCATCGTTTGTCACGATCAGGACCGGCGAAAGTGTTGTCCCGAAAACGTCGAGTGCTTTTGAGAGATTGTGTTTTTCGCGGATAACGGCATCGGCCGCCCCCATCATGTTGATGACCGGAAACGTCTCGCCATGTTCTTTGAGTGCGGCGACGATTGCACCGCGCGTGACGATACCGCTTGGCCGACCTGATTGATCGACCACGGGAAAGTCCGTCATCGCCGTATTCAGGAGATGCTCGACGGCATCACCGATCCGGGCATTTTCCGGGATTGCGACAATCGAGGTTATCATTGCATCCTCCACCGTGAGATCGTGGGCAATATCGCGGATCGAGACCGCATCTGCCTCGGCTCCTGCGGCGATATAGATGAAGATCGCAATAAAAATCAGCACCGGATTGCTGATGAAGCCAAGAAAGCCAAGGATGAACGCAAAGCCCTGACCGATTGTTGCGGCTGTGCGTGTAGCATCGGTATACCTCATACGCATTGCGAGCAGTGCGCGCAGTACACGCCCGCCATCCATCGGGAAGGCGGGAATGAGGTTGAAGCCCATCAGAATGAGGTTGGCGGCGGCAAGGCGCATGACCAGACTTGAGCCTGCGATATCGAGTTGTACCAGATCTTCGGCCGTGATCGTCGAGCCAAGCGCGACCAGTAATCCTGCCGCGATGGCAAGATTGACGGTTGGCCCCGCAATCGCGACGAGGAGCTCTTGCGACGGCTTTTCGGGAATACGCGCCATATTTGCAATCCCGCCGATCGGGAACAGCGTGACATCGCTGGTTTTGATGCCGAACCGTCGTGCCATCAGGATATGGCCGAATTCATGGAGCACGACACAGAAAAACAGCAGACTGATGAAGGCTAGCGTATCCCACGCCGCCGCAGCACCCTCAAGCCGGTATTGGCTGACGCCGATCCAGAGCAGAAAGAGCACGAAGGTGAGGTGAATTCGAACCGAGGTGCCGGCTATACTTCCGAGATTGATCGACCAACGCATTGCATAGTGCCTTTCTGGCAGAGGAGAAAAAACCGCCCGGGGACGATCAGGGAGTGCTCATCAATCAACGCAATGAACCCGCGAGCGTTGCGATGCGTTGTTCCAAATCAAAGGAGCGGCAGGATGTTTGATGATCGGACAGAGGCGGGCAGGCGATTGGCTAACCGGCTGGGTTCTCTCGCGGGCAGAAATATTTTGGTGTTTGCGCTGCCGCGGGGTGGCGTGCCGGTGGTAGCACCTATTGCAGAAAGGCTCTCGGCGCCGCTTGATCTGGTGCTTGTCCGGAAGATCGGAGCGCCGTCGCAGCCTGAGCTGGCGATTGGTGCTGTAACGGACGGGATCGAGCCGGAATGCGTGTTCAATCAGGAGATTATCCGCGGGCTTGATGTCAGCCAGACGGAGATTGACCAGATCAGCGCGCGAGAAAAGACCGAAATCGAACGCCGTCGGGCGCTTTACCTGCATAATCGGCCGAGGGTCGATGCACGAGGACGAATTCTCATTGTGGTGGATGACGGGATCGCCACCGGAGCGACGATGAAAGTGGCGCTGAAGGCATTGAAACGGCACGAACCGGCGCGGATGATTCTGGCAGTGCCCGTCGCCTCAGCTGAGGCTCTTGCAGATTTGAAGCCCTTGGTTGACGAGGTTTTTTGTTTGGAGTCGAGCGCCTATTTCCCGGGAGTTGGGGCGTTTTATCGGGATTTTCCGCAAGTGAGTGACGCCGAAGTGATTGCGCTCCTTGATCATTTGCCGCGACCGAGAGCAGCTGGGTGACATCAAGGGCGGGCCGAGTGTGCATTGACCCGTGCGCGTCGATTGATTTTTGACCAAAATGACGCCGATGTGGTTGACGAATGAACGTTCATTCACTATTTGGGCGGCATGAGTGCTCTTGCGCATGTGCGGCAACAGGATCGACAGCAGGATCGACGGACGCAAATTCTCGATGCGGCCGAGCGATGCTTTGCGCGTTCGGGCTTCCATCGCACGACCATGCAGGATGTGGCCCGCGAGGCGGGCATGGTGCCGGGCAATCTCTACCGTTATTTCCCCTCCAAGGATGCGATGATCGCAGGGCTGGCGGAGCGCGACCGGCTTGAAATTGCAGCCGATTTTGCGTCCCTTTCAGGCGCACCGGATTTTCTGGAGGCGTTCAAAGCATTGGGCCGGAAGTATTTTCTCGAGGAACCACGGGAAAAAGCGATCATTGCGCTCGAAATCTGGGCAGAGTCGACCCGTAACCCGCAAATGGCCGCGATGCGCGCGGCTATTCATGAAGAAGTCCACTCCGGCATTTGCCGCGTATGCTCCGAGGCGCAACACAACGGTGCCGTCCATCCCGGTATTGATATTCCCGCTGTGGCACGACTGATCACTATGTTATCGGACTCCTTGATCAAGCGCAGGGCGATCGACCCTGATTTTGAGGCTGCGCGTGATATTGAAAGTGTAATCAACCTGATTGGCGCCATGTTGGGCGGCGCTTGTATCTCGGGTCAGAACAGTCCAACAACGCACACTTTGATTGCTGGAAAAAGATCATGATTTGGAGCCGTATTATTGCTGTCCTCTTGGTTGTTGGTGCTGTCGGATGGATTGCATCCGGGCAAAGTGGCAAGAAGGAGGAGCCCGCACCGCAATCGGCGTCGTCGGAAGCCGTGGCGCCTGCGCCGTTCAAGGTGTCGGTGCAGGAGGCAATTGTCGAGCAACGGTCACGTAAACTGACGCTTTCGGGCCGGACCGAGGCGGATGTCCGCACAACGGCGGTGGCGCGGACGAGCGGGACGCTGACGGCGGTGAATGTGCGGCGCGGTTCGGCTGTGGCGGTGGGCGATGTGATTGCTGTGCTCTCGGATGAAGCACGGGAATCGAATGTGCTGCAGGCGCAGGCACGCGTCGAACAGCGGATGAAAGAGTTTGATGCCAAGCGCCTGCTTGTCGAGAGCGGTAATCTCGCGAAGCTCAGCCTGTCGCAATTCGAAGCCGATCTGAAGGGTGCGCAGGCGCAACTTGCTCAGGCCGAGGCGGAACGCGACCGCGGTGTCGTTCTGGCTCCAGTCGCCGGGATAGTGAACGAAGTGCCGGTGACACTCGGCCAAAGCCTGTTACCGGGCGCACCGGTGGCGGAAGTCATGTCGCTTGATCCGATGCTCGCGGTTGTCGAGATTTCCGAGCGCCGTTTGAGTGGCGTCAAGGTCGGCGAAAAGGCCGATGTGCGATTGGTCAGCGGTGAAGAAGTATCGGGAACCGTCAGGTTCATCTCGAACCGCGCTAGCCCGCAGACGCGGACCTATCGGGTTGATGTCAGCATTCCGAACCCGAACAACACGATTGTGGACGGAGTGACGGCGGAAGTGAGCCTTTATCTCGCGCCTGTCGCGGCGACAAAGGTCGCGCGCTCGGCGTTGACATTCTCGGCTGAGGGACGTCTCGGGGTCCGCGCGGTGGGTGCGGATGGTAAAGTAGGATTTGTGCCGGTGGGTCTTGTCGAGGACCAGACGGAATATCTCTATGTGTCCGGGATTCCCGAAGGAACCCGTATCATTGTCGAGGGTCAGGACTTCGTGAAGGAAGGCCAGACGGTTGAAGCCGTGCCAGCCAAGATTTCGTAAGCCCATTGTAGCGAGAGCGGAACGACGCGATGAAAACCCTGGTCAATTATGCGATCTCCCATGCAAGGCTGACACTCGCTTTGCTGATCTTTCTTCTGGTTGCCGGGTTCTCCGCCTATCAGACGATCCCGAAAGAAGCAGAACCCGACGTCAAGGTGCCGATTGTCTATGTGCAATTGTCCCAGCGCGGGATCAGCCCGGAGGATTCCGAGCGTTTGCTGCTGCGTCCGATGGAAACAGAGCTGAAATCGGTCGCGAATGTGAAGGAGATGCGATCCACCGCATTCGAGGGCGGCGGCTTTGTGCTGCTTGAATTCGAAGCGGGGTTCGACTCCGCCAAGGCCCTTCAGGATGTGCGCGCCAAGGTTGATGATGCCAAGCGCGATCTGCCGAAGGACGCGGATCAGCCGGCTGTGCGTGAAGTCAATCTGTCCTTGTTCCCGGTTTTGGTCGTTGCCCTCACCGGCGAGGTTCCCGAGCGCACCTTGCTCCGGATTGCGCGCGGCACGAAGAACGCGCTCGAGCAGATTCCGGGTGTGCTTTCGGCTGATTTGCGCGGTGCGCGTGACGAAGTGGTCGAGATTATCGCCGAGCCGATGCTGCTGAAAAGCCACGATATAAGCCTTGATGCGTTGATCGGCGGTATTTCGCAGAGCAATAGCCTCGTTGCGGCGGGTGCGCTCGAGGGCGATACGGGACGGTTCGCCGTGAAAGTTCCCGCCTTGATCGAAAAGCCGGAAGATATTTTGAAGCTCCCTGTCTCTGCCTCGAGCGGTGCCAGCGTGACGCTCGGCGATGTTGCGGAAGTTCGCCCGACCTTCAAGGACGCAACGTCCGTCACCCGTGTGAACGGCAAGCCAGCCATTGCGATCGAAGTCTCGAAGCGGACAGGATCGAACCTGATCGAGACCGTGGATGCAGTCAAATATGTGATTGGCGAAGTAAAAAAGACATGGCCGGAAACGGTGTCGGTCACGTTCAGCCAGGATAAGTCGAAGACGATCCGTGACATGCTGCACGAGTTGCAAAACAGTGTGATTACGGCCGTTCTGCTTGTGCTTGTGATCATGATGCTGACGCTCGGCGGTCGTGCATCTCTCTTTATCGGCATTGCAATTCCGGGATCGTTTCTCGCCGGTATTCTGGCACTCCAGATGGCAGGTCTGACGGTCAATATCGTGGTGCTATTCGCGCTGATTTTATCGGTCGGAATGTTGGTCGATGATGCGATTATCGTATCCGAATACGCGGAACGACGGATGGCGGAGGGGATGCAGCCGAAGCAGGCTTTCAGCCTTGCGGCCTCGCGAATGGCCGGACCTGTGATCGCGGCGACGATGACCCGTGTTGCGGCGTTCTCGCCTCTGCTTTTCTGGCCGGGGATCGTTGGCCAGTTCATGAAATATATGCCTTTGACGTTGATCGCGACGCTCTCGGCATCGCTCGTTGTTGCATTGTTCTTCACGCCGACACTTGGCGCCCTGCTCGGTCGGGCGGCAGACAAGCCGCATGATGACCGGGCCAAGGACAAAGGCCTCTATATGCGGGTCGTGCGATTCTGCGTGAGGTATCCCGCGCTGACACTCGCGGCAACGTTCTTTTTGCTTGTGACCGTGATCAAGTCATACGGAACGTTTGGCAAGGGTGTGGAATTCTTCCCGAGTGTCGAGCCGGATTTCGGCATTGTGCAGATCCATGCGCGTGGCAATTTGTCGATCAGTGAAAAAGATGCGCTCGTTCGCAAGGTCGAGGAGCGCATTCTGCCGATGCCTGAATTGCGGACAATTTATGCACGCGCTGGCGAGAGCCAGAAGGGTTCGGATGAAGTCTCGGAGGATACGGTCGGCTCGATCCAGTTCGAGTTTATCGACTGGCAACGTCGCCGCGCCGCGCATCTCATCATGGACGAGATCCGCGCCAAGACCGCAGATATTCCGGGCGCTTCGATCGAGGTCACGGCGCCGAAAGGCGGCCCGCCCACGGGTAAGGCGATCCAGGTGCAATTGGCGGCGATTGATCCGGACGGGTTGATACCTGCAGCGCGCAAGGTCGAGGAGATTTTGAAAAATTATCCGGATATCCGCGATATCGATAATGGTCTGCCGCTGCCGGGAATTGACTGGAAAATCAAGGTCGACAAGGCGGAAGCCGCCAAATTCGGCGCGAGCGCAACAAGTGTCGGAACCGCGCTGCAATTGGTGACAAACGGTCTCAAAGTCTCCGAATACCGGCCAAATGACACGGACAAATCGGTTGATCTGATTATCCGGTTTCCGGAAGACAAGCGCACACTCGATGATATCGAGGAATTGCGCATGAACACCGCGATGGGCTCGGTGCCGATTGGCAATTTCGTGATGTTGCAGCCGAGCCAGCGTGTCAGCCAGCTGAACCGGGTCGCGGGAAGCCGAATTATGACTGTGTCAGCCAATGTCGCAGAAGGTGTGCAGTCGGCGGTTGTTCAACAGTCCGTGATGGATGCCTTGTCGAAAGCTGATCTCGGGCCGGGCATTACCTTCAAAATGAAGGGCGAGGACGAAGAGCGCGCGAAAGCGGGAGCGTTTCTCGCTAAAGCGTTCGGAACCGCCATGTTCCTGATCTTTGCGATTCTGCTCGCGCAGTTCAACAAATTCTCGAGCGTGCTTCTCGTGCTGTCGGCGGTGGTCTTGTCGACCATTGGCGTGTTGCTCGGTTTGATGATTATGGGGCAGGCCTTCGGCGTCGTGATGACCGGCATCGGCATTATCGCGAATGCGGGGGTGATCGTGAACAATAATATCGTTCTGATTGATACCTATGACCGGCTGCGTCGGGAAGGCGTTGCGGCCTATGATGCGATCATCGAGACATGTCGCGAACGTGCGCGCCCCGTCGTGCTGACGGCGGTGACGGCCATTCTTGGTGTGCTTGCCATCGCCTTTGGTATCAATGTCGATTTCATCAATCGCGAATTGGCCTTTGGTGCACCATCGACGCAATGGTGGGTGCATTTGTCCTCGGCAATCGTGTTCGGATTGGGTTTTGCAACAATCCTGACGCTTGTTGTGACGCCTGCGGCGCTGATGGCAATCGCCAATCTGAGCGATTGGCGGCAGGCGCGCAAAGCACGCCGGTTGGAAAGACGCGAGGCTAAGCGGCGAGGCGCGGAAAAGGTGATTATCACCGAAGCCCAACCGCAAATCGCGGCGGAGTGAGACTGCGCGAACGCATGACCTGTCAACGTTTCGACGCTTGACGGGCGGTGCGTTCGGCGTCATGTGCGAGTGTTCTCTGCACGCAATTGCCGGATGGTGTTGATCGATGACTGATACGCTTCGAAACATATTGAGCAAGGTGCCCGTGGTGCCGGTGTTGACGGTGCACGGTCCCGAGGATGCAGTCCCGCTTGCCCGCGCGCTCGTTGCGGGCGGTCTGACAGTTCTCGAAATAACATTACGGACCGAAGGCGCGTTGAGAGCGATTGAGGCGATTGCCCGCGATGTGCCCGAGGCGATGATCGGCGCAGGAACCGTGCTGACGCCCTCCCAAATTAGCGAGGCGATGTCCGCCGGTGCGGGGTTCATCGTGAGCCCGGGATCGACGGTGAAGCTGGCGGAAGCGGCGCAGCACCAAAACATTCCGTTTCTGCCCGGTGTTGCCACCGCGAGCGAGGCGATGCTGATGGCTGAACTTGGCCACCACGTGCTGAAGTTTTTCCCGGCAGAACCCGCGGGCGGTGTCGCCTATCTCAAATCACTCGGTGCCCCGCTGCCGCATCTCACCTTCTGCCCGACGGGCGGGATCGACGCGGAAAAGGCGCGCGCCTATCTCGCACTTTCGAATGTGATCTGCGTCGGCGGATCATGGGTGACGCCAGCAGCCGCCTTGAAGGCGGGGGACTGGGCAATTGTCACGCAATTGGCGAAAGAGTGCGCGGGGTTGCGGTGATGTTTTTTTTCGTCTTCGCGAGTGGAGGCGAAGCGATCCAGCCCGTGTCGGGCAGTTTTCTGAACAGGACGTTCCAACATCCACAATTCACCCTTCACCGAATAGCATATGGATCGCTTCGCACGGCTCGCGATGACGGGGTACTACATTTTATCTAGGCGTGCTTTCAGTCAGGAATTTTTCGATCCGCGCGAGTGCCTTGAGAATATTCTCGGTCGAATTGGCGTAGGAGAGGCGGATGAAGCCTTCGCCGTAGACGCCGAAATCCGGGCCGCCAATGGTTGCGACGCCGGTTTCCTCGAGCAGGGCCGAGGCGAGCGGTTTTGCCTTCCAGCCGGTTTTTGAAATATTGGGGAAGGCGTAGAAGGCGCCCTTGGGTGTTGCTGCCGAGACACCGGGTAGTTTGTTGAGCCCGTCAACAACGACTTTCCGGCGGCGATCAAATTCCGCGACCATGCTGTGCACGGCATCTTGCGGGCCTATCAGGGCTTCGAGCCCCGCATATTGCGCCGAGGCATTGACGCAGGAGAATGAATTGACCGCGAGTTTGCGTGCCGCGTCATAAAGCTGCTTCGGCCAGACCGAATAGCCCATACGCCAGCCGGTCATGGCGTAGGTTTTCGACCAGCCATCGAGCAGGATCAACCGGTCGCGGATTTCGGGGTAGGCGAGCAGGGTTTGATGCGCCTCGCCATCATAGGTCATCTGGGCATAGATTTCGTCCGACATGATCGCGACATCGGGGAATTTCTCGAGTCCCTTCACGAGTTTGTCGATTTCAGCCTTTGGCGTCACACCGCCTGTGGGATTGGCCGGCGAATTGACGATCAGCAGCCGGGTTTTAGGCGTGATCAGGGCCAATGTTTCCTCCGCCGAGAAGGCAAAGCCGTTCTCCTCGCGCACCGGAACCGGAATGGCCCGTGCGCCGGTAAACTCGATCATCGAGCGATAAATCGGAAAACCGGGATCGGGATAGAGAATATCTGCACCGGGTTCGCCAAACATCAAAATTGCCATGAACATGGTGACCTTGCCTCCCGGCACGATCATCACAAGTTCGGGCGAGACCTCCACATTGAAGCGTTTATACAAATCGGCTGCGACCGCTTCGCGCAGAGGGAGAATGCCGGTTGCAGGCGTGTACCCGTGATGGCCGTCGCGCAGTGCCTTTATGGCGGCCTCGACGATATTTTTCGGCGTCCTGAAATCAGGCTGGCCGATGCCGAGATTGATGATGTCCTTGCCCTGACGCTGCAATTCGGTGGCCCGGGCGAGAACGGCGAAGGCGTTTTCTTCGCCAATGCGCGAGAAGGCTTCAACGATGTGCAGCATGGGTAGGGCTCCCTTCCTCAATAAGAGGAACTTAGGTGATTGATTTTCGATACCATTTTGAGCGATGGTAGCAGAGAAATCAATTGAGTGTTTCGCATCTTTCCGCGAACAACAAACTTTCAAGAACGGGAGAGCAGCATGTCGGCAGGTAATGGCAAGGGTGTTTCGGAAGCCAAGAAAAAGGGGCTTCGCTCGAAACTCTGGTTTGATAACCCCGAAAACCCCGGCATGACGGCGCTTTATCTCGAGCGCTATCTCAATTTCGGCCTGACACGGGCTGAGTTGCAGTCAGGCAAGCCGATCATCGGCATTGCGCAGACGGGTTCCGATTTGTCGCCGTGCAACCGGCATCATCTTGACCTGGCGAAACGCGTGCGCGAGGGAATCACCGCTGCGGGCGGTGTCGCATTCGAGTTTCCGGTGCATCCGATTCAGGAAACCGGCAAGCGGCCGACTGCGGCGCTTGATCGCAACCTCGCTTATCTCGGTCTCGTGGAAGTGCTTTATGGCTACCCGCTTGACGGCGTTGTGCTGACGACGGGCTGCGACAAGACGACGCCAGCCTGCATCATGGCGGCTGCAACGGTGAATATTCCCTCGATTGTTCTCTGCGGCGGGCCGATGCTGAACGGCTATTGGCATGGCGAGCGGACGGGTTCCGGCACGATTGTCTGGAAGGGTCGCGAGCGGTTGGCGGCGGGGGAGATCACCTATGACGAATTCATGGATATTGTGGCGTCGTCCGCACCATCGGTCGGCCATTGCAACACGATGGGCACTGCCTCGACGATGAATTCGTTGGCTGAAGCGCTGGGCATGACTTTACCGGGTTGCGCGGCCATTCCGGCGCCTTATCGCGAGCGTGGCCAGATTGCGTATGAAACCGGTATCCGTGCGGTTGAAATGGTGTGGGAAGATCTGAAGCCTTCCGACATCATGACCCGCGAGGCATTCGAGAACGCGATCATCGTCAATTCCGCCATTGGCGGGTCGACGAATGCGCCGATCCACATCAATGCGATTGCCCGCCATATTGGCGTGGAGCTTACGACCGATGACTGGCAGGAAATCGGCCACAAGGTTCCGCTTCTCGTCAATCTCCAGCCGGCAGGGAAGTATCTCGGAGAGGAATATCACCGCGCGGGCGGCGTGCCTGCGGTTGTCGCCGAACTGATGAAGAAAAAACTCATCCGCGAGAAGGCGTTGACCGCAAACGGCAAGACGATGGGCGATAATTGCCGCACTGCGAAGGTGATCGATGCAGACGTGATTTTCCCGATCGACAAGCCGATGCGTGAGGATGCCGGCTTTATCGTGCTGAAGGGTAATCTGTTTGACAGCGCAATCATGAAGACAAGCGTGATCTCGAAGGAATTCCGCGACCGCTATCTCTCAAACCCGAAGGATCCGGAAGCATTCGAGGGTCGGGCAATCGTGTTCGAGGGGCCTGAGGATTACCATCACCGGATTGATGATCCGGCGCTGAAGATTGACGAGCATTGCATGCTGTTTGTTCGTGGCACGGGCCCGATCGGGTATCCGGGTTCGGCGGAAGTGGTGAACATGCAGCCGCCGGCGGCACTCATCAAACGCGGTATTACGGCGCTGCCCTGCATTGGTGACGGGCGTCAATCGGGAACATCGGGGTCGCCCTCAATCCTGAACGCGTCACCGGAAGCGGCGGCCAATGGCGGCCTTGCTTTGCTCAGGACAGGCGACCAGGTGCGGATCGATCTGAAAAAGCATTCGGCAGATATCCTGATTTCGGATGCGGAATTGGCGCAGCGTCGCGCCGATCTGATGGCGCATGGCGGATTCCAGTATCCGGCGAACCAGACGCCATGGCAGGAAATCCAGCGCTCGATGGTGGATCAATTATCGGACGGTATGGTGCTGAAACCTGCTGTGAAATATCAGCGCGTGGCGCAGACCTTTGGCGTGGCACGCGATAACCACTGAGGTCGGGTTGCTTGAAAAGTGCGGGCAGAGGCAGGGCGGCATTTTGTCGACCACTGCCTCGCCTCTCAAGGCGGGATGAGACGAGAGAAAGTAACCGGAATGGCCGCCTTTATCCCCGTTTCGGTTCCTGATTCTTTATCCGGCCTGCCGATCGGGCCGGAACTTGCGGCGCATTCGGCACCACGCCCGGAGCGTGTTGTGATCGAGGGGCGCTATGTCCGGCTTGAGCCGCTTGAGGCCGCCACGCATACGGATGCTCTCTATGAAGCCTCGCACGGACCGGACAAGGACACGCTCTGGCAATATTTGTTCGAGCCGCCCTTTCCGGACAAGGCTGCCTTTCGCGCTCACATAGAGCGAAAATCCGCGTCCGAGGATCCGCTGTTCTTCGCGATTATCGACACGGCGTCTGGCAAGGCCGTCGGGTACGAGACGCTGATGCGGATCGATACCGCGCACCGTGTGATCGAGGTTGGCAATATTTTGTATGGCATGCCCTTGCAGCGCACGCCGGGGGCGACCGAGGCTCAATATCTCTTGATGCGCTATGTGTTCGAGACGCTCGGATATCGCCGGTATGAGTGGAAATGCAACGCGCTGAATGCGCCCTCGCGCTCTGCCGCGGAACGGTTCGGGTTCAGCTTCGAGGGCATTTTTCGCCAGCATATGATTGTTCGGGGCAGGAACCGTGATACGGCGTGGTATTCCATTCTCGATCACGAATGGCCTGTGCAAAAAGCGGCTTTTGAGGCATGGCTTCAGCCCGACAATTTCGATACAGATGGCCGCCAGCGGCGGAAGCTCTCGGATTTCAAAACACATACAACAGGGGATTGATCATGGAGGGACGGTTGAAGGGTAAAATCGCAGTTGTGACTGCGGCAGGACAGGGCATAGGGCGCGCCATTGCGGAAACCTTTGTGCGGGAAGGTGCAACCGTCTGGGCGACGGACCGCGACACCGAAAAGCTTGAAGGTCTCGCCCGGGCGAAGCGCCGCAAACTCGATGTTCTGTCGGACCGGGCCGTGAATGCCTTTGCCGAGAAGGTCGGCACGATCGACATTCTGGTCAATGCGGCGGGCTTTGTGCATCACGGCACTGTGCTCGATTGCGGCGACGAGGACTGGGACTTCTCGTTCGATCTCAACGTCAAGTCGATGCATCGCACGATCAAGGCGTTCCTGCCGGGCATGCTGGCCAAGGGGCATGGTTCCATCGTCAATATCGCGTCGGGCGCTGGCTCGGTGCGCGGCATTCCGAACCGCTATGTCTATGGTGCCTCGAAAGCGGCGGTGATCGGGCTGACCAAGGCCGTGGCAGCGGACTTCATCAAGAAGGGCATCCGCGCCAATGCGATCTGCCCCGGCACGATCCAGTCGCCCTCGCTCGACGAGCGGATTGCCACATTGGCCAAAACGCAAGGCATTACGGAAGCTGCGGCGCGGCAGGCCTTCATTGATCGCCAGCCCATGGGACGCCTCGGAACCGCAGAAGAAATGGCAGCTCTCGCCGTCTACCTCGGCTCTGATGAGTCGAGCTATACGACGGGGCAGATTCACCTCGCCGATGGCGGGTTCGCCTTGTGAGATGGCGGCTTTTTCTTGACGTTCCCCGGGGGTAGTGATCATCCGCCGAAGGTATGGTTTATCGATGTGCATACATTTGTATTGACATAAATAGTGCTGTTTCTATGATGAGGAAGGACGCATGCGATTTTCTGGATTCGATTGGGATCACGGTAATATCCCGAAAGTTTTCAAGCATGGCGTCACCCGAGATGAGATCGAGTCGATATTTAGGATCGGGTCCTTTATTCAACCCGATCTTCTTCACTCCGATAGTGAGGAACGATTTCGTGCCGTCGGGAAATCCGAGAGAGGGCACTATGTCTTTATCGTTTTCACGATCAGGTCGCGGGGCGGACACAGATTAATTCGGCCCATTAGTGCCCGCTTCATGCATGCCAAGGAGATCGCAGTTTATGAAAAAGCAATTTCCGACATTCAAAACGGATGACGAAGCGGAGCATTTTGTCGAGACTGTGGATTTGTCTCAGTATGATTTTTCCGGCTTCCGGCGGACAACTTTTGAATTTGAACCAAAAACAAAAAGCGTGACGATGAGGCTGCCGGAGTCATTACTCAACGCCGTCCGTGCGCGCGCTGAAAAGCAGGGAATGCCCTACCAGAAACTCATTCGTATTGCGATCGAAAGGCTTGTTGCGCAACAAACCTCGTCTGATCGATCATCTCGCCCACTCAACACTCCAAAAGGTAAGGACTAATATAGATGCATATTCTCATTATCGGCGCAGCAGGAATGGTCGGTCGCAAGCTTGCGGATCGGCTCGCGAAAGACGGTCATCTCGGCGGCAAGGAAATCACCAAAGCCACGTTGCATGACGTGGTCGAGCCTTCCGCCCCCGCGGGTGCGAAATTTTCATCGACGGTGCTTGCGTCCGATTTCTCGCTTCCCGGCGAGGCGGCAAAGCTGGTTGCAGGGCGTCCCGATGTGATCTTCCATCTCGCCGCGATTGTGTCGGGCGAGGCGGAGCAGAATTTCGATCTCGGCTACCGCATCAATCTGCACGGCACGATGGAGCTGTTTGCGGCAATCCGGGCGATTGGAGACGGGTATCGCCCGCGCGTCGTGTTCACCTCGTCCATTGCCGTCTATGGCGCGCCGTTCCCGGATGCGATTGGCGACGAATTCTTCACGACACCGCTAACCTCCTACGGCACGCAAAAGGCAATCGGCGAATTGCTGCTGTCGGATTACTCGCGCAAAGGGTTTTTCGACGGAATCGGCATTCGCCTGCCGACGATTTGCGTGCGTCCGGGCAAGCCGAACAAGGCGGCCTCGGGCTTCTTCTCGAATATTATCCGCGAGCCGCTTGCGGGCCACGAGGCCGTTCTGCCGGTTTCCGAAAGTGTGCGGCATTGGCATGCCAGCCCGCGCTCGGCGGTGGGCTTTCTGGTTCATGCTGCGACGCTGTATCTCAACCTCGTCGGCCCGCGCCGCAACCTTGCCATGCCCGGCCTTTCAGTGACGGTCGGCGAGCAGATCGAGGCGCTGCGGAAGATCGCGGGCGAAAAGGTTGTTGCCCGTATCCGCCGCGAGCCAGATCCTGCGATCATCAAGATCGTCGATGGTTGGGCTACACGGCTGGAGCCGAAGCGCGCGACGGCGCTCGGGTTCAAAGCCGAAAGCACATTCGAGGAAATCATCCGCGTCCATCTCGAAGATGAATTGGGCGGAAAAATCGCCTGATCCGGCGAGGAATACTTTGCGGGTAGCGGGGCGGATTTTGATGAGGATCTCTCTGATCAAAAAGTCCGCAACCGCTACCCGTTGTTTTACCAGCCTTTGAAGGGTGTCTCGGCGACGGGGCTCACCGGGCTTTTGCCCGCGATGAACGCCTTGATGTTATCGACAACACGCTGGCCCATCAAATTGCGCGTGTGATGCGATGCGGAGCCGACATGCGGCAGCAGCACGATATTGTCCATCGCAATGAGTTCGGCGGGGACATTCGGCTCGTCATCAAACACATCGAGGCCTGCGGAAAAAATCTTCTTGTCGCGTAGCGCCCTGATCAGGGCCTGCTCGTCCACAACGCTGCCGCGGCCAATATTGATCAGCACGCCCATCGGGCCGAGTGCTTCGAGGATCTCCGCATTGATGATGTGATGGGTGGCGGCACCGCCCGGTGCCACGCTCATCAGAATGTCGACGTCCTGCGCCATGCCCTTCAGCGTCGGATAATAGGTGTAGGGCACGTCTTTTTGCTCGGTGCGGGTGTGATAAACGATTGTCAGGCCGAATGCCTCGCATCGCGTCGCGATGGCCTTGCCGATGCGGCCCAGCGCGAGAATACCGAGCTTTTTGCCGCGCAACGTGTTGTGCGTGAGCGGATAGGCGCCTTCGGAAACCCATTTTCCTGCGCGCAGATAGCGTTCGGATTGCGAGAGTTCCCGCGTTGTCATGATGAGAAGGCCGAGTGCTGTGTCGGCGACTTCCTCGGTGAGCACGTCGGGCGTGTTGGTTACAATGATGCCGTGCTGCCCGGCCCATTTCGCGTCGACCGTGTCATAGCCGACGCCGAAATTGGCGACGATTTTCAGGTTCGGGAACTGCGACATATACGCACCGTCGACTTTGATATGTCCCCCCGTCGCAATCGCCTGGAACTTTGCCGCGTTCGCCCTCAGATACGCGTCCGGATCATCCTTTTCCCAGAGGCAATGCAGGGTCGAGGAGGCACGAAGCCCCTCAATGATCAATGGCATCATTGGCTTTGGTGCAAGAACATCGACAGACATTTACACATTTCTCCTCAAATCGGATGGTCGGAAGCATCATCAAAATCACGGATCCGGCGCAAATGCTATGAACGTTTCTTGATTTTCATGCAACGCATGCGATGATCAAAATTCGAATTTTAATCCGCTGCCGTTCCGGTGGTGATCGGAGGTAAAGTGCGTTCTATTGGTTTTGTGGGTCTCGGCGCCATGGGGATGCCGATGGCGGAGAACCTCCTCAAGCAACAATTTGCGGTTTGCGGCTTCGATGTCCGCGCCTCTGCGATGCAGGCGCTTGAAGCGCTGGGCGGCACGAGCGCACCCGATGCGGCCGGTGCCGCACGCAATGCCGATGCGCTCATCCTGATGGTCGTGAATGCGGCACAGGCGGAAGCTGTTCTGTTCGATGCAGGCGCGCTCGACGCCATGGCAAAGGATGGCATCGTTATTCTGATGGCAACGTGCGCACCTTCAGCGGTTCGCGCGATTGCCGCACGCGTCGAGGCGGCCGGGCGATCTTTGGTGGATGCGCCGGTCTCGGGCGGCATTGGCGGGGCTAAGGGCGGCACGTTGACCATTATGGCGTCGGGTGCCGAGGCTGTTTTTGCCCGCGCCAAGCCTGCGCTCTCCGCTCTTGGCGACAAGCTGTTTCATGTCGGGCCGGAGCCCGGGCAGGGTGCCGCGGTGAAAACCGTCAACCAATTGCTGTGCGGTGTGCATATTGCCGTGGCGGCAGAGGCGTTTGCTTTCGCCGAGAAGGCGGGTATTGACGGCAAGCTCGCGCTGGAAATTCTCGGTGGGTCGGCGGCAGGAAGCTGGATGCTGAACAATCGCGGACCACGCATGTTCGAGGATGAGCCGATGGTGGCCAGTGCGGTCGATATTTTTGTGAAGGATCTCGGCATTGTGGCGGATGCGGGCCGGGCGTCGAAAACGCCGTTGCCGATTGCGGCTGCGGCGCTACAGATGTTTTTGACGGCATCGGCCATGGGGCTTGGTGCAAAGGATGACAGTCAGGTGATCGAGGCGTATCGGCATATGGCCGGATTGAAAAAATCGTAACGGGAGAGAACGGGAATGACGCGGGAAACAATCGGCTTTATCGGCGTGGGCTTTATGGGCCATGGCATGGCCAAAAACATTGTCGAAAAAGGTTATCCGCTGACAGTGATGGGACATCGCAACCGGACGCCGGTCGAGGATCTGATCACGCGCGGTGCGAAAGAGGCAAAAAGCGTCAAGGACCTCGCCAAGGCTTCGACCATCGTGTTCCTGTGCGTGACAGGCTCGAAGGAAGTGGAAGCCTTGCTGCGCGGACCGGACGGGCTTGTCGCCAATCTGCCGAAGGGCGCGCTGATTGTCGATTGCTCGACTTCCGATCCGACATCGACCATGGCGCTGTTCAAGGAATGCGATGCGCACGGCATCACGCTGGTTGATGCGCCTTTGGGCCGGACGCCGAAAGAGGCTTGGGAAGGCACGCTTGATACGATGGTCGGCGCGACCGATGCCGTGTTCGAGCGGTTGAAGCCGGTTCTCGCGACATGGTCGGGACGTGCGGTTCACATTGGCGGGCCGGGCGACGGGCACAAGATGAAGCTCGTCAACAACTTCCTCTCGCTCGGTTATGCAGCGCTCTATTCCGAAGCGCTGGTGCTGGCGCAAAAGGTCGGCATCACGCCGGACCGGTTCGATAGTGTCATCCGTGGCGGGCGTATGGATTGCGGCTTCTACCAGACTTTCATGAAATACACGCTGGAGCGTGATCGCGACGCGCACAAATTCTCGTTGGCGAATGCCTATAAGGATATGCGTTATCTCGAATCAATGGCCGATGATGCCGGCATTTCGAACCCGCTCGGCAATGCGGTGAAGAATATCTATGCCGTGGCGATCAATACCGGCCACGCGAACGACTTTGTCCCGATGATCGGGGATGTCGTGGCGGAACTGAACGGCACGTCGCTCGCAAAGAAATAAACCGTGATCAGGCAGCCGGTTCGAGGGGAATCGGCTGCCGACTGCGCTCGCGTGACAAAAGATACAGGCCGGAACCCACGACGATAACGCCCCCGCCAAGCGTAAACACATCCGGTACATCGCCGAAAACGACATAGCCGAGAATGACCATCCAGATCAGCTGCGTGTAGCCGAAGGGCGAGAGTACGTTGGCCGGGGCATAGCGATGCGCGCTGATCAGCATATAGTGCCCGATCGCCGCAAAAGCGCCCATGGCAACCATCAATCCAAGGACCAGCAGGTCAGGCGGATTTTTCCAGATGAACGGCATCACAAGGCTGAGCAGACCTGCGCCGACCAATCCTGAATAGACAAGCGTTGTTTCCGTCGAATCATGCGCGGCAAGGTGCCGGGTCATGATCGCGAACAAGGCATAGCAGGTGACGCCGATAATCGAGAGGAAGGCAACGGGGTGGATGCCGCCAAAGCCGGGCCTCGCCACGAGAAGAACGCCACAAAAGCCGACACCAATCGCGATCATGCGATCCCGGCTGATATGTTCGCCGAGTAACGGGCCGGACAGGAACGTGACAATCAGCGGGGCTGCGAAGGCAATTGCAGTTGTTTGCGAGAGTTGCAGATAGTTCAACGCGATGAAATTGAACATGGTCGAGGCGAAGAGCAGGAACGAGCGCACCAGTTGCAACATCGGGCGCTTGGTCTTCAAAACGCCGGGTTTCGACTTCGGATTGATAAACATCAGCACGAACATGACGCTGAACACGTAGCGCGACCAAACCGTCTGCGATGTCGGAATAGAATGGTTCAGCCATTTGGCCGCGGTGTCGAGCATGGAGAAGAAAAAGAACGCCAGTGCCATGAGCGCAATACCGATGAGGCGCTGGCGGCTCAAAAGAGCATGGGCATTCAGCATCTTTTGATCTTTCATGCGGCGAGCGGTCCTGATCCATCGGCAATTTGTCTTCTAGCGTAATCTTTGTGGTTATGCGACCCGTCTGAAAGCGCGTCCGCCGTGCGTCATTTGCACGACTTTCGCCAATCCGGCTCTAGCCGTCACTGCCATCATCCCGCTTGCGTCATACCCCCATCTCGGGTTTTCTGAGTGTCGACAAATAAGGAGGCCTTCATGGCAGAACACTATCCCCGCGACATGCGCGGCTATGGCCGCCACACGCCGGATCCGCAATGGCCGGGCGCAGCGAATATCTGCGTGCAATTCGTCGTCAATTACGAGGAAGGCGGCGAGAACAATATTCTGCATGGCGATGCGGCGTCAGAGGCCTTCTTGTCCGAAATCGTCGGCGCGGCACAATGGCCGGGTCAACGCCACTGGAACATGGAATCGATTTACGAATATGGCGCGCGTGCCGGGTTCTGGCGGCTCTGGCGCATGTTCACCAAGCGCAACATGCCGGTGACCGTGTATGGCGTGACGTCCGCCATGGCGCGCAGTCCGGATCAGCTGAAGGCGATGCAGGAGGCCGATTGGGAAATCGCCTCGCACGGGCTGAAATGGGTCGAGCACAAGGATATGCCCGTCGAGGAGGAGCGCCGCCGGATTGCCGAAGCCATCCGCCTGCATACCGAACTGACGGGAGAACGCCCGCTCGGCTGGTATACGGGCCGGTGTTCGATGAACACGCAGGCCTTGGTCATGGAGGAG